>JAZFYK010000076.1:0-12147 GCA_036443505.1 Gammaproteobacteria bacterium
AGTAGGCCTGTGGCCACGTTGCAATGACGGTCGATCCGCATGATCCTCATTGTACGACTCGATCTACGAATTAGTAAGGCCTTGTGCCCGGGCGAATCATTTCACTGGACCCTGACATTATGACAAACTTGGCCGCCGAAAATTCCTCGAAGCCAGTGTTTCATTGGGTTTCCGGCGCTGCCTGGGGGAATCCTCCCCGCCGAGGCGGCACTACGCCGGGGGCTGGAAGGCGGCCTGGTCGCACGGGCCGGCCTTGCCGCTAGCGATAGGCGCGTCTACACTTTTAGCGCCCGTTCCGGGCCGACAGGAGAAAAGAAAACCGTGGCGAAGCCATGAGTCTGCCTAAGCCAGTCGGTTTCGGGATCCTGGCTGGTCTGAGTATTGCCGGCGCTATAGCGGTCGCCGTGTCTTTCCAGCGTTGGACGCAAGACCGCGAAGACGAGCGTCTGCTGGCACACGGGGAGGAACTCGCGGGACAGTTCTGTGTCGCCTGCCACCTCGAGCCGGCCCCCGACATCCTGCCGAAGAGAAGTTGGGAGGCGGCGCTCGGGTATATGGGCTACTGGTTGGGCATGGAGAATCTCGACTACCTTGCCGATCATCCCGAATACGCACAGGCGAACGTCTCCTCCCGGCACGAAGTGCTTGAGCGCGAGAACGCGCTGCCCGATGGAGCGGCCCTCGAGGAGAGCGACTGGGACGCGTTACGGCACTACTACATCAATTCCGCGCCGGCCGAAGCGTTGCCGCAGGCAGACAAACCGGAGCTACGCTGGCAGTTGCCGCAATTCGAAGTCGCTCAGGCCGACTATCCGATTCCAGTCGCCGTAACGACGCTGGTTCGAATCAGGGAAAGCACAGGCGAAATCTATGTCGGCGACGGTGCTGCGCAGACTCTGACCGTACTCGATGGGGACGGGCGCGTGACGGCGGGGCCGGCGCGCGCATCCCGACCCCTCTCGCCCGTCGATATCGAATTCGTAGCTGACACGATTTACGTGGGTTCGATCGGCGATCTACTGGCGGAGGAACCGTCCGAAGCTCGACCGGCATACATCGCGACAATCGAGCTGGCCGATCAATCCATCGCAGCCGCCGAGTTCGAAGTGATCGTCGATAACCTGTTCCGCATGGCGGATATGAATGTCCTGGACCTCAACGGCGACGGCCAATCGGATTTTATCGTTTCTGGATTCGGCGCAGTCGTGGGCAACGTCTCCTGGTATGAGTCGCAGCCCGACGGCAGTTTCGAGGAGCATGTGCTTGTCGCGCTTCCCGGCGCCGTGAAGACCGAGCCTTACGATTTTAACGGCGATGGCCTGCTCGACATCATGGTCCTGCTGTCGGACGCTCGGGAGGGGCTGCATATTCTCGAGAACCAGGGTGGCAATGAGTTCGAACTTCACACGATCTTCGTCACGCACCCGGCGTATGGCCATACCTATTTCGAGTTGCAGGATTTCAATGCCGATGGTGCGATGGATGTCCTGGTCGTCAACGGGGATAACGTCGATTCGGATCCCTACAACACGAACAAGAACTACCACGGGCTCCGAATCTACTTGAATCGCGGCGATTATCGGTTCGAGGAAGCTTTTTTCTATCCGATGTACGGCGCCTTTATCGCGAAGTCGGCCGACTTCGATGACGATGGTGATCTGGATATCGTTGCCAATGCGTTCTATCCGGATTTTTCATCCGGCGCACGCGAGTCATTCACCTATCTCGAAAATCGAGGCGGGCTCGATTTCGCGGCATTTACGAACGGGCAAGTCATGCGCGGTCGTTGGATGACGATGGATATCGGTGACGTCGACGGCGACGACGACATCGATGTCGTGCTCGGCGGCGGCTATATCCCCGTCGGCATGTTCGCTCACAGAGACTTATTCAACGAGTTGGCGGAGACGGGTCCGCCGATCCTGATACTAAAAAATACGCTGCGCTGATCGCCTGTGCTGGCCGAGCGATATCTGCGCGGAAATCCTGACGCGCCGCCCGACCGCGGGAAACCCGATCGCCTCTTCGTAATCCGCATCCGCGACGTTATCGACGGCAAGACTCAGCCGAGTCGTATCCCCGAGCGTCCAGGTCAATGTCATATCGAGTCGAGAATAACTCGGTAGCACCTGCTCTCCTGTCGGAACCGATGAGTCGAAACGCTCGCCGATGTACTGCCAGCCCGCATAAGCCGTCAGCGATTGGGAGAACGTCCACAAGAGTCCGACCCCGCCACGCAGGTCGGGGCGTTGCCGCAGCATCGCGTCGCTATCGAGCACTTCGATGTCGGTGTAGGTCGCGTGTGCGGTCAAGGAGAACCGCTCGGCCGGCTGATACTGGCCGCCAATTTCGATACCGTCCGTGTTGACGCGGCTCCGATTCACCGTGGTGAAAGTATCGAAGTCAAAGTCGATCAGGTCTTCGAAACGTTGCCGAAATGCCGTGATCTGCCAGCGCAGCGTGTCGTCCAGCGCTTGCAGATCGAGTCCCGCCTCCCAGCTCTCTACGAGTTCCGGGCGCAAGCTCGGGTTACCTACCAGCGGGTCCGCCAGCGCGAACAGGCTCGGCACTTTGAACGCGTTTCCCCAACCCAACCGAACGCGGACGCGAGTAGTGGGAAAGACGTACTCCAAAGCGACGCTACCCGTCGTTTCTCGCCCGGCCGTATCCATCTCGTCCGTTCTGATCCCGGCGAGGAGTCCGAGGCCGACGTCGGTGCTCAACGCCAGTTCTGCGTACGCGCTCAGGTCGTTGCGGGACAGCGCGTATCGGGTGGGCAGGATAAATTGTGGCGCCAACGCGATCTGCCGGGCGCTTTCGCCGTGTTCCTCCTGATAGCCGAGACCGAACGCCGCGTCGATAGCGTCCGTCAGCTCGGATCTGATGAACAGATTGAGTGCAGTACGAGAGAAGTCGTTGTCACTTCGGTTCGCCGGGATACCGGGCCCATTGCCAGGCGCGATGCCTGGCGAGGTAACTTGTTCCTGATGATCGTAGCTGGTGGCGGCGAAGTGGAGGCCTGTTCGCGGTGATAAGTGCGACGTCAGCGCCAGGCTCATGGCATTGTGCTCGGACTCTCGGTTGGCCTGCTCTCGTATAACGGCGAGTCGCGGTCCACCGCTGGCGTCGGGGAAGCCGCTCGAATCCGCGGCCGCGTGGCGCGCGTAGATCGAGAAGCTGGTGCGGCTGTCCTGGGCGACATCCAGTTTGGCTGTGATGGAGTTGCCCTGAAACCGGTCGGGCGAGTCGGAGTCCCCATCCTCGACGATGCCCACGCTGACGCTGTATTGGCTCGAGTCCATCATCGGGCCGCTAATACGCAAGCCCCCGCGCCGGTAATCCCCATCCCCGATTTCGGCATCGACCAGGCCGGTCGTCGCGTCGGTACCGCCGCGCGTAACGACGTTGATCGCGCCGCTCAGTGCATCGGAACCGTAGACGGACGAGGAGGGGCCGCGCAGGACTTCTATTCGTTCGATGTCGTCGATGTTCAGTGTCGAGAAATCGAATGAACCTCCCCGCGTATTCGTTGGATCGTTGACCTGAATCCCATCGATCAACACGACGGTGAAGTTCGGTTCACCGCCGCGCAGGAAGACTTCGCCGACGTTGCCGCGGCTGCCAGTATGATTAACGTGCACACCGGGTACGTCGGATAGGAGATCCAGCACGTTACCGTCGTTGCGCGTTTCGATAATGGCGGCGTCGAGGACCGTAACCGCGCGGGGCGGATTCGCGCTCTCCGGGACGCGAGTGCCGGAGACGACCAGCGTCTCGAGCGCGGCGGAGCCTTCCTGAGCGCCGGCCGAGAACGGAACACTGCTCGCCAGTAGTAAAGCCGTTGCTTTGATGCGTAACGAAATGTCGGACCGGTCGCAAGAGGTCGATTTCACGACGATCTCATAGCCTTCCAAAGTGGGGTGACACATTGTAGCGGCATTGCAACAGGATGCCTGACTCGAAGTCACTCAGTCTCATGATGGCAACTTGAGATTGATTCTTATTGCGGACGCCGATCATGAAAATGTGAGCGACATCTAGGTAAGTTCGCCTGGTTTTCCCTAGTGTGGCCGTAATCGCCCGGAGTCAGGGCACGTACAGCGAGTTTGCCCATGTCTCAGAAGAAACGACTGTCCCGCAGATCTTTTCTGGAACTGGTGTCCGGCGCGGCCGCGACATATATGGGATCGGTGATCGGCTCAAATTCTGCCGTTGCACAGGTAACGGACTCCGACGCGAACGACTGGGCAGGTTATGGACGCGGTAGTGGGCTCACGGACTCTGACGCGAACGACCGTGCCGGCAATGGCCGCGGTAGTGGGGCAACGGACTCTGACGCGAACGACCGGGCCGGCTACGGCAGCAGCCGCGGTAGTGGGATTACGGACTCCGATGCAAACGATCGCTCCGGTTTCGGCCGCGGCAGCAGTGGCGTCACCGATTCCGATGCCAACGATCGCAGCGGCTATGGCCGCGGCGTCCGTAGCGGTGTTACGGATTCCGATGCGAACGATCGCAGCGGCAACGGCCGCGGCAGCGGGATCACGGACTCTGACACCAACGATCGCGCCGGGTTTGGGCGCGGCGGTTACAGCCGAGTCAGCGGCGTCACGGATTCCGACGCCAATGACCGTAGCGGCAATGGCCGCGGCACCGGCCTTACGGATTCCGACGCCAATGATCGCAGCGGCTATGGTCGCGGTTACGGCAGCGGCATAACCGACTCTGACGCGAACGACGCAGTGGGTTGGGGCCGCAACAGCGGGATAACGGATTCCGATCCGAACGATTCGAGCGGCAATGGCCGCGGCGGGCGTCGCTAAAACAATAGTATCCGCGTATTCCCTTATGGCTAGGGCATAGGCATACACGCCGATGCCGTGTAACGTAGTCATCTCACTCACGACCTGAGTCGCAGGACCGAGAGACCGCGATGGCCGAGCCGCAGTGGATTGACGATCCGCTTTCATCTTTGATCGGACCGACCACGGCCGAGACATTCTTCGCCGACCATTACGAACAGAAGGCACTGCATGTGAAGCGGGACGAGCCCGATCGATATGCGGACCTGCTGTCAGTCGATCGCATCGACGAGATAATTGCTGGCGTCGATCTATCGGCTAACTCTCTCGAGATGGCTCGCGCCGAGCCGCGCATCGAAGTGGGCGATTTCACCCACAAAGACGGAGTAGTCGACCGTGGTGCAGTCGTTCGCCACTACCAGCAGGGCGCGACGATTATCCTGCCGCATCTACACCAACTCGATGCCACGCTGGCCGAGTTCTGCCGAGCGCTCGAAGAATGCCTGTGCTCGCATATTCAGACCAACGTCTATCTGACGCCGCCCGATTCGAAGGGATTCCGCACGCACTACGACGATCATGACGTCTTTGTCGTGCAGGTGTCAGGAGATAAATACTGGAAGTTCTACGCGAGACCTATAGAGAATCCGTATCGTGGTGAGCGCTTTAAGTCCGACGTTCACGAAGCCGGTGATCCCGTGCATGAGTTTCTTCTCAAGGCCGGCGAGTGCGCCTATGTCCCACGAGGGCTCATGCACGATGCGGTCGCTAGCGGCAGTGAGCCGTCACTGCATGTTACCGTCGGCCTGATCGTGAAGACCTGGGCCGACTTGATGCTCGAGGCGGTGTCGGAAGTTGCGCTGCGTGAGCCCAAGTTCCGTCGCAGTCTGCCGCACGGATTCGCGCGCGACGACTATGTGCGAGCTGACGCCGAGAAGTATTTCCGCGACCTGATCGGGAGTTTCTCCGAAAAAGCGAATTTCGATGAAGCATTCGAGCTGTTCGTCGAGAACTTTATCCGTTCGCGAGCCGCCGTTACTCGTGGAGGAGTCCTCTCTGCGACCGAGGCCATCGAGCCGAAGGATCAATTCCAGAGGCGTCAACACGTACCCGCCCGCCTTCGATACGACGACGATGCGGCGCTCCTTATCTGCCCGGAGGGTGAAGTCAACTTTGAGCGCGCCGCCGTGCCGGGACTGGAAGTCGCGTTGTCGGGCGCGCCGTTTAGCCTGGAGGCCTTCGGCGACATGGATTCAGACGTTGCGCTCGACTCGCTGAAGAAACTAATCGCCTACGGCCTCGTGGCGAAGATTTGACGATCGAGCCCTGCGCCGTGACTGCCTGAACGGCTCGTTGGGCAACGGCGCGAATCCGGGGGCTACATCATCCGGCTAATTATTTTCTCGCCCTGCTCTTTGCTCAGGCCCAGCGGGCGCCTGCCGATGGCGCCCCCTTTGGCGAGCACGGGCTCGGCCGCATCGAGCGACGGGCGGTCCTTCACCTGCAGGAACAGCCCCGTGTAGATCGTATCGTCCCATACCAAGGCTTTCTCGCAGGCTGCCTTCCAGTCGCTCGTATCGTGGTCCTCGTCCTCGAGTTTCTTGATACGCGGCTTGAAGAACTCGACGGTGTTGTCGTGGTTGAACGTAATGCACGGGCTGAAGATGTTGATGAGCGCGAAGCCCTTATGCTCGATGGCCTGCTGCATGAGCATGGACAAGTGCTTGGTGTCGGAGCTGAAGCCGCGGGCGACGAAGGTGGCGCCGTTCATGATGGCCGAGGTCACTGGGTTGAACGTAAACTCCACGCTCCCGAATGGCGTGCTCTTGGTCTTCATGTCCAGCGCGCTCGTGGGGGACACCTGGCCCGTGGTGAGGCCGTAGATCTCGTTGTCCATGACGATGTACGTCAGATCGACGTTGCGCCGTGCCGTGTGTGTGAAGTGATTGCCGCCGATGCCGTAGCCGTCGCCATCGCCGCCCGTCACGATCACTGTCAGCTCATGATTCGCCATCTTCGCACCGGTCGCCACGGCCAATGACCGCCCGTGCAGGGTATGCATGCCATAGGAATTGAAAAAACCCGGGAAGTTCGATGAGCAGCCGATGCCGCTGATGGTGAGTATCTCATGCGGCTTTAGACCAAGCTCGAGACACGCCTTGCGCAGGCTGTTGATCACGCCGAAGTCCCCGCAACCGGCGCACCAGTCCGGATCTACCTTGCCTTTGAAGTCACTCGCCTTCTGGGGATCGCGAGCGAGCTGTCTGGTATCTATTCCATCCATTGTGGGATCCTTCTAGACCATGATTTCCTGCAGCGGGACGTAGTGATTCGTCTTTCCCGCCACCTGTTCCAAAACGCCGTCGACGATGTGATGCGGCATGAACGGCTCGCCATCGTACTTGCGGATGTGCCCGTCGATGGTGAGTCCCGTCTCGCTGCGCAGATAGCGGTGAAATTGTCCCGAATAATTATTCTCGACGATGATCGTCCGTTTGGCGTTGTTGACGATGTCGATGACCGCCTGCGCGTGAAACGGTACGATCCATCGAATCGGCAGGTGATTCACTGCGACGCCCTTCTCGGCGAGCTGCTCAACGGCCTCTTTAATCACACCATGAGTCGAGCCCCAGCCGATCAGAGTCACCTCGGCATCAGTAGGCCCTTCGAGCATGGGCGCTGCAATCTTGTCGACGATATTCGCGATCTTCTGCGCGCGTTTCTCGACCATGCGCCGGCGCTTGTGTGGATTGGTGAATTCATCGCTGATGAGCACGCCGTCCTGGTCGTGTTCGTCCGTTGCCACGACGTGTACGAAGCCCTCGAGTCCCGGCAGCGCACGAGGTGAGACGCCGCTATCGGTGATCGCATAGCGCAGATACTCGCCGTTCCCTGCGCCATCGCTGATGAGCTCGCCGCGGTCGATCTCGGGCTGGAAATCCAGGTCGTCGGAATCGACGCTGAAGGTACCCTCGGCAATCAACAAGTCCGTAATGACGATACCGGGGCATTGATACTGATCACAGAGGTTAAAGAGCTCGGGGATGGTGTTGAACGAATCGAGCGCGTTTGTCGGCGCGACGATCAATCGCTCGAAGTCGCCCTGGCTCGCGCCCAGCGCCTGCCAGAGATCCCCCTGCTCGGTCTTGGTGGGCACGCCAGTGGAGGGGCCCGCGCGTTGGACGTTGATGACGACTATCGGGATCTCCATCATCGCAGCTGCCCCGATGGCCTCGGTCATGAGCGCAAACCCGCCGCCCGAGGTCGCGCACATGGCTCGAGCGCCAACGTGCGCCGCGCCGATCGCCATATTGGCCACAGAAATCTCATCTTCCCCCTGGCGCACCATGATGCCGAGGTCGCGCGCGTTTTGCGCCATCCAGTGCAGCACACCCGTGGAGGGGCTCATGGGATAGGCCGTGTAGAATTTCACGCCGGCCGCGGCGCCGGCCATGGCCATGGCCTCGTTCCCGGTCCAGAGCGCCAGGTGCTTGGGGCCCTTGGCAATTGGTTCGGGGTAGGCCTCGAAGTTCTCCGCAGCGTAGTCGTAGCCAGCGCGCGCAGCGGTCGTGTTCTCTTCGATGACGGCGTCGCCCTTGCGGCCGAACTGAAGCTTCAGCGCGTTCTCGAGCGCGTCGAACTCGAGTCCCATCAGGTAGGTGCTGACGCCCAGCGCGATGGTGTTCTGGATGACCTTGTTGCGACTCTTGTTGGAGAGTTCCTTGATCGGTATCGGGCATAGCTGCACACCTTCGGGCGACTCACCCGGCTTGATCTTATCGCTGTCGAAGATCACGCGGCCGCCCGGTCCTATCAGTCCCAGGTGCCGGTCCATGGTGTCCTGGTTCAGGCACAGCAGCATATCCAGACGATCGCCGTGGCTGTGGACCTTCTGGTCACTGATGCGCATGGTCAGGAAGATGTGTCCGCCGCGCACGATGGACTGATAGGCGTTGTACGCGTATAGCCACAGCCCACGGTGGGTAAAAATTCTTGCGAGGATGTTGCCGGGGGTGGCGATGCCCTGGCCTGCAGCGCCGCCGATGGCGAGGGAGAAATCGAACTGCCCTGAACTCATAAGGTGAAGTGCTCCGATTTGTGCACGGCCGCCGCCATGTCTCTGCTGCGATCAGCCGTAGCCTTGTTATTCGTCGTAAACGAAAATCAGCCGGCGCGACCCGCCAGCCACTCACGGGGGCCTATTTTATACCTTTAAGCCGCGCAAAGAAGAATACGCCCCGTTCGCGTCCGGCACCTCCGGCAGAAGCCTCCGAAACCCCGTCGTCGATTGTGCATCGTGACATAAGTCACGGCAGCGAATCGGGTGTCATGGGAGACTAGCGCCCTATCAGTCGAAACGATCTACAAAGTCTTGCAATTCAAACAGATACATGGATTGAAGGGCGAGTGGCTGGGGCTGGCGATGATCGTCGCCTCGCTGGTCGTCATCGGTGTACTCGTCGGTCTGCTGTTCGGCTATCAGCATCGCGTGCAAACGGAGGACCTGCGAGTACGTGGCGTGAGCCTGGTCAGGATCCTGGCCGGCATGCCCTACGAGCAGCTCGTGCCCGATTCGGCCACCCACGGCGCCCTGAGAGTGCTCAAAGCCAGTCAAGAGAGTACGGACTTTGCTTACGCGATTGTGACGGGCACGCAGGGCCGCGTGCTGGCCGAGACGACGGCGCCGGGTTTCGTGATCCCACAAAGCCTGGTACCCGAGGATCTCAGCAACTGGCAGGGGGAGCGCACGTTTTCACCCGCCGGTTACGACCGGGAACTCATTGAGTTCTATGCACCCATCATCGGTGCCGACGAGAGCCTCGCGAACGTGCGGCTGGGCTTCTTCCGCCCCGCCTATGGCCCAAGCTTCCAGCAGTTGCCGTTCTTCGCAACGCTGGCGCTCGTGGTCTTCATGCTGACGCCGCTCTTCTACGTCATGTTGCGGCGCGAGATAAAGCCGCTGCGGGACGCCAATCAAGAAATCAGCACGCTGATGAACGACGGGCAATTCGGGGTCGTGCAGGTCCAGGCGACGCGCGAACTCGGCGACTTCATGAAACGCTTCAACCAGTTTATCGATCTGGCAAAGGGGCGAATCAAAACCCTCGAAGCAGAGCAGGTGAACCTGGAGACCTCGAAGAAGCTGTTGACTTATCGGAGGGAACGCATCCAGACGGTTCTTCAAGCACTGCCCGATGCGGTGATGGTCCTGAACGAGAGCGGCGAAGTTACCTTCGCCAACCAGAAGCTCGAGGCCCTGTTCGGCGTCTCTGAAGCGGACGTGGTCAGTCAGCCGATACTTGCCTGGTGCAAGGATCCCGCCGTGTCGCATTTCCTGGCTCAGTACAACATCTCGGAGGTCAACACAGCCTTCGACGACAGTACGGTCAGGTTCAATTCAGCGCGGGCGCCGGAGAGAAAACTGGCCATGAAGGCCTACCCGTTGTTCTCGCCCAGAGAAGCGGGAGAGATCTACGGCAATCTGATCGTTCTGCGCGACGTCAGCCGAGAGGCGCAGGCGGAAGAAGGCCGGACAAACTTCGTCGCGCACCTGGCCCACGAGCTGAAGACGCCGCTACACACGCTTGCGCTCTACAGCGAGCTCCTCCTCGGCCCGGACGGCAAGGACAAGAGCGTCAGAGTGGACGCCTGCAACGTGATACACGACGAGGTCGAACGACTTTCCGCGCTCGTAAGCAACATGCTCAACATCACGAAGATGGAAACGGGTAGCCTCAGCCTCGAGCGGCGGAGGGTCAGGCTTCGCGATCTGCTGACGGATGTGTTCAATCACATTTCCCAGAGCGGGGGCGCCGGTAAGCTCGAGTTTGAGCTGTCGCTGCCGAGGAAACTCAGCACCGTCTCAGTCGACAAGGACCTGCTGCGCATCGCTCTCAACAACCTCCTGTCCAACGCCGTCAAGTACAGCGAGCCGGGCGGCAAAGTGACGTTCTCCGCATCCGAATCCGACGATGCGATCGAGATCCGCGTATCCGACACCGGGCTCGGTGTTCCGCTCGATGATCAGGAGCGCATCTTCGAAAAGTTTTATCGATCCGACGACGAGAAAGCCCGGAAGCGTGGCGGACACGGCCTCGGCCTGCCGCTGGCCAAGGACATAATCGAGTTGCACCAGGGCCAACTGACCGTGGAGAGCACGCTCGGGAAGGGCGCCGAGTTCATCATCACGCTGCAAAAGGAAGCTGGCCTAATCCAGCAGGCTATATGAACAAGAAGCGAGTATTGATCGTAGACGATGAAGCCGTGGTTGTCCGCGTGCTGAAGCTCGTTCTTGAGAGGTCTGGCTATGAAGTGGAGTCCAGCTCCAACGGCGAGGCCGCGCTCGAGCGGATCCTGGAGCAAGCGCCGGACGTCCTGATCACGGATATCGAGATGCCCCGCATGACGGGCGAAGAGCTCTGCAAACGGATTCACGAGCGTTTCCCGAACCGGGGCTACCCTATATTCGTAGTCACGTCGGTAACGGCAATGGAGCATAGGGTCTGGTCAAGCGAGATTCCCAATCTCGTGTTCCTGGAGAAACCGGTCAGCGCCAGGAAGTTGCTCGAGGCCCTTACCGAGTACTTCTCCGCGCCGACCGCGGCCGCGGCGATCTTGAGGGTTGCGCCGTGAGTTCCCCGGCGCTGGACGCCCCGAGCCTGGAGAACTATTCCGGCCTGTTGCAGCGGTTGTGTCCGCACGCTGTCGGTTTCGCGGTGCACGGTGCGGCGGGCGAATGGGTAGCGACGAGCGCCTCCGTCGAGCAGAACGCTAGAGACGCGCTCGGGGGGATGACACCGCAGGAAGTTGCCGAGGCCGGGCGCATGGGTCGCCTCGACCTCGACAATGGGCGGTGCCTTTACACGATGGATCTCCGCGTCGCGAGCGAAGATTCCCCGGGAACCCTGGTCGTCGAAGTCGACCGAACGTCGGTTGCAGGGTTACCGGCCTCCGATGCGGACATCTACAGTGCGCTCGTGCCGTTCCTCGTGTGCATGAACAACGAGTTGCGGCTCAATACCGAGCTGGATGACATGGCCGCGGAGCTCACGGTGCGTTACGAGGAGCTCAACCTGGTCTATCACACCGAGGACCAGGTCAGCCTGTTCGATGAGGGTCAGAGTGCGTTGAAGAAACTTGTCGGCAACTGTGCCGATTACCTGGATGTCCGCCTGGCCGTCCTCTACATGCGCGAGAAGGATCTGTTTGTGGTAAGCGGTGCGAGTGACGCACCCATCGACGTCGGTCTGCTGGAGGAGTCGCTCAAGGGTGCGCTCTATGAACGCGTTCGGCAACATCGGGAGTCCATCGTCATCAACGATTTTAATGACGAGTACGGCGTGTT
>JAZFYK010000077.1:0-16905 GCA_036443505.1 Gammaproteobacteria bacterium
TCAATGCTTTCGGTCCGAATTTTCAGGCCGTCAGCGATTTTCTCGTCGACGGGCTGTTCTATGTCGTGGGCACGATATTCATCTCCCTGCTCAAGCTCATGGTCGTTCCCCTGGTGCTGGTCTCGCTCGTTTGCGGCGTAACCGCGTTGGGGGATCTTCGGGCACTCGGTCGGGTAGGGGGCAAGACTCTCGGGCTCTATCTGGTGACGACAGCGGTTGCGATCACGTTTGCGTTGACGGTCTCTAATGTGATCTCTCCGGGCCAGGGCTTCGAGCTCGCCGGCGAAGAGTTCAGCTACGAGGCCAGGGACGCCCCGCCGCTCGCTGACGTAATAATCAGCATGTTTCCCGAGAACCCCATCCGCGCGATGGCCGACAGCCAGATGCTGCAGATCATTCTGTTTGCGCTGCTGCTGGGCTTCGCCATCACGTCGGCAGGTGAGCGCGGCAAGCGCGTCGCAGCACTATTCACGGATCTGAACGAAGTCATCCTGAAGATGGTATTGCTCGTGATCAAGACTGCGCCTATCGGCGTATTTGCGCTGATCTCGAGGACGTTCGCGACGCAGGGGATAGAGATCTTCCGGCCTTTGATAGGCTACTGCATCGCTGTCGTAATCGGCCTGCTTCTGCATCTGTTTATCACCTACGGGTTGTTACTGCGCGCCACCGGGCTTAGCCCGATACGGTTTCTTTCCAAGATGCGGGCTCCCATGTCGTTCGCGTTCAGCACCTCCTCATCCAGCGCGACCATTCCCGTGACCTTGAATACGGTAGAGACGCGCCTCGGTGTGAAGAACTCGATCGCTTCGTTCACAGTGCCCTTGGGCGCCACGATCAACATGGACGGCACGGCGATCATGCAAGGCGCGGCTACGGTGTTCATCGCCAACGTCTACGGCATCGATCTCGTGATGGGGGACTATCTCATGGTGATCCTGACGGCTACGCTGGCGTCCATCGGCACCGCGGCCGTACCGAGTGCGGGCCTGATCATGCTGGCGATGGTACTCGGACAGGTCGGCCTGCCGGTGGAGGGAATCGCGCTGATCATCGGTATCGACCGGCTACTGGACATGCTCAGAACGGCGGTCAACGTGGCCGGCGACGCCGCCGTCACGTGCTTCGTCGCGAGTACCGAAGGCGCACTGGATCGAGAGGTGTTCTGGAACTCGAAAGGCGTTCTCGATTCCGAGAAGCGGCGCGAGCCGTTGGCGAGCGGCGACTAGCCCGACAGCCGATCCATGAGTCACGATAGCGACATACTGCTGGTCGGCTGCGGCAATATGGGGCGGGCGCTCGTAAAGGGCTGGTTGGCCGAAGGCCGCGACCCTAAGCGGATCCAGGTTGTGGACCCGGACGCCGAGGCCGTGGCGGTCGCGCGCGACCTTGGCGTAACGACGGCCACGGACCTGTCTGAAGCTCAGCTGCCGGTCGAAATCGTCGTACTGGCGGTTAAGCCGCAGCAGCTCGATAGCGTCCTGCCGGCCTATCGAGATCCGGCCGCCGCGGGTACCGTGGTCTTGTCGATCGCGGCGGGTAAGCCCATCGAGTTCTATGCGCGGGTTCTTGGCGGAGAGCCCGCCATCGTCCGCGGTATGCCGAATACGCCGGCGGCGATCGGCCAGGGGATGACCGTCCTGGTGGCGAATGCTGCCGTCACGGCCGAACAGCATGCGCTGTGCCAGTCGCTGATGGCGGCCGTGGGCGAAGTCGCGTGGCTCGAGGACGAGCAGTTGATGGATGCAGTCACGGCCGTTTCCGGCAGTGGGCCGGCCTACGTGTTCCTGTTGATCGAATGCCTGACCGACGCGGCAGTCAGCGTCGGGCTGGAGAGGGACCTGGCACGACAGCTTGCCGAGCAGACCGTGGCCGGCGCCGGCGCCTACGCGCTCGGCTCGGAACACGAGCCTGCCGAACTCCGCAGGCGAGTAACGAGCCCCGGCGGCACGACGGAAGCGGCGTTGGAAGTATTGCTCAGTAAGGATGCGTTTCCGGCCCTGCTCGTGCAGGCCGTGCAGGCGGCGAGTAAGCGTGCCCGGAATTTGGCCTGACGGCCTCCTGGCGGAGCGCCGCAAGCTGGCGCGATTAAGTCTAATATTCCGCTTGTATTCTACTGAGTTACTGTCACAATTGAATGCGGTTTCAAGGCTGGAGCTGCGTATCGACAGTCGTCTCACAGAGGGTCTACGGTAGTGACTGATCGCACGGGGGACACCGGCACTACCTCCACGCAGTCGAGTCTGACGAGCCCCTCCGAGCAGACTTCGACGGCGCTGCGCGCGGCCGGACTCGATCTGATCGGGACCCAGATCGCGATCGAGTTCCTGAACGTGCGGCGCGACAACGCCGAGGAACGGATTCGGGATGGTTTGCAGACCCTGACCGAAGCCACCGGCGCCGACTCCGTTTTCGTCGCGCTACTCGATCAATCGGGGCAAACCTTTCGAGAGGTCTACGCCGGGCGCGCGGTATTTTCCGCCTGTAACCCGGAAGTTCTCAAAGACCGCGAACTCTCCGACTTTCCGTGGATCAAGAAGCAGATCCAGCACCTCAAGCTGCTGGAAATCAAAGATACGGGGCAGCCGACGCCCGCTCAGAGTGCGGACGTCAAGCAACTCGTGAAGCTCAATGTCGGGGCACTGCTGGCCGTGGGGTTCGAGATCGGCGATCGGCCGGGCGGTCTCCTGGGTGTGTTTAGCTCGGCTCCGGATCCGGGCTGGGGCGTGGATTTACACGTCACGCTGAAACTCATCGGCGTCAGTTGTTCGAGCGGGCTTGAGCGCATTCGGCTGGACGAAGATCTGCTCACCGTCCAGGAGCGTGACCAGTTGGTTACGAGTACGGCGAATGATGGCTTGTGGGACTACGATGTCCGCAAGAATTCCATGTACTTCTCGCCACGATGGCGCGCGATGCTTGGGTATCTTCAGGACGAAGATATCCCGGAGTGGCGCTTTCTGGTCCACCCGGATGACATGGCTCGTGTGCAAGCTCAGATCAGAGAGCATCTGGAAGGTCACTCGAGCCTGTTCGAGAGTGTCCACCGCATGCGGCACGCCGATGGCGGCTGGCGCTGGATTCAGAGCCGGGTTATGGGGCGCCTCGATGAGAACAACCGGCTGCGGCGTCTCGTCGGCGTAGAGACCGACATTACCGAGCGCAAGCTCTATGAGGAGGCGTTGTTCCGGGAGAAGGAGAGCGCCCAGATAACGCTGCAGTCGATCGGGGACGGTGTCGTGACCACCAATGCCGAAGCGCGCGTCCGCTACCTCAACCCCGTTGCCGAGGAACTTACCGGGTGGCAACTGGACGATGCCGTGACGATGCCCATCGACGAGATATTCAGAGGGTTTCACGAAGAAACCTGCGAGCCTGTGGAAAATCCGGTCTCCGTATCGATGCGTAGGAATCGATCGATAAAATCGGTGCGCCCCTTGTTGCTGATTCGCCGTGACGGCAACGAGCTGTACATCGAGAGCACCGCAGCACCGATCCGGGATGCGAACGGCAACGTCACCGGCGGCGTACTCGTATTCCACGATGTTAGTGAGGCCCGGGAACTCAACAATAAACTCAGTTTCCACGTGAGCCACGACACGCTGACCCACCTCGTCAATCGAACGGAATTCGAGAAACGCCTCGAGCGTGCGTTGAAAAGTGCGAAGGCCGAGGAGTCGTCCTATGCGGTCCTGCATCTGGATCTGGATCAATTCAAGATCGTGAACGACGCCTGCGGGCATTCTGCCGGAGATGAGATGCTGCGGCAGCTCAGTACGCTGTTGAAATCGAAGATTCGTTGGCGAGATACGCTGGCACGGCTAGGGGGCGATGAGTTTGGCGTCTTGCTGGAGAGCTGTACGCTCGAGGAGGCGATGGGGACTGCGGAGGCACTGCGGGAAGCCGTGAATGAGTTCCGTTTCGTCTGGGATGAGCGAACATTCCGTCTCAGCGTGAGTATCGGCGTCGTTCCGGTGATTGCAATTAACGAAGACGTAGCCGCGGTGATAAGCGCGGCGGATAGTGCCTGTGCCGCGGCGAAAGAGTCGGGTCGAAATCGCGTCTACGCGTACGAAGAAACCGACATCGAACTCATGAAACGCCGCAAGGAGATGCAATGGGCCGCGCGAATCACCAACGCGCTGGAAGAGAACCGATTCGAGCTGTTTCGTCAGACGATACAACCGTTGCAGCCGGGGATGGACACCGGCGCCCATTACGAGCTGTTATTGCGCATGAAAGACGAGGCCGGCCACATGATTTCTCCGGAGCTCTTCATCGCTGCCGCAGAGCGTTATGGAATTACGCCCAGTATCGATCGCTGGGTCATTAGCCGGGCGTTTCGCTGGCTCGTCTCGGAGGCCGACGAGAGGGAGCGCCTGTCCTTGTGTTCGATAAATCTCTCGGGCCAGAGTCTTACGGACGAGAAGTTCCTGCCATTCGTCATCGATCAATTTCAATCGAGTGGCCTTAACGGACGGCAGATCTGCTTTGAGATAACGGAGACTGCCGCGATCGCAAGCTACTCGCAGGCCAATCGGTTTATCCACGCGTTGAAGGACCTGGGCTGCCGGTTTGCGCTGGATGATTTCGGAACGGGCCTGTCTTCGTTCGGTTATCTCAAGCACTTCCCGGTCGACTTCCTGAAGATCGACGGCAGCTTCGTGAAGGAGATTCTGCACGATCCGATCGATCGGGAGATGGTACGCTCGATTAACGAGATCGGGCATCTGACGGGCAAACAGACGATCGCGGAGTTTGCCGAGAACGCAGAGATCATTACCATGCTTCGTGGGATGGGCGTCGATTACGCTCAGGGGTACGGCGTGGACGTGCCGAAGCCCGTTTTACAGGCTGTTGCCTGAGCGCAGCGGCTCGCGCTATAGAAAGCGCATCGAGAAATCGACGGCCGTGACGTTCTTCGTCGTCGCCCCGACAGAGATAAAATCAACACCGGTTTCGGCAATGGCTCGCACGTTCACGAGCCCGATCCCGCCCGATGCCTCGAGCTCTTTTCTCGGGCCGTCATGAGCGTCTCGAGTGGCAACCGCCGCTTTCAATGCCTCTAAGGAGAAATTGTCCAGCAGAATGCGGTCGACGTCGGCCGTCAGCGCTTCCTGGACCTGATCGAGTGTCTCCACTTCGATCTCGATGAGCGCCGCCGGCTCGCGTTGTCTCGCGGAGCCGGCTGCCGCGCGAAGGCCGCCCGCGGCAGTGATATGGTTTTCCTTTATTAGAACGCCGTCATGGAGTCCCATGCGGTGATTATCGCCACCCCCACACAAGACGGCGTACTTCTGCGCTCGCCGCAGCCCCGGGATCGTTTTCCGCGTATCGAGGAGTCGCGCCTGCGTAGCGGCGATCGCCAGAACGTATTGGCGCGTAGCTGTCGCCGTTCCGGAGAGCGTCTGCAGGAAGTTGAGCGCCGTGCGCTCGCCCGTAAGAATCGGGCGGGCCGGGCCGCGAATGTCACAGATGGGCTGCGCCGGAGTCAGCTCCATGCCGTCGGAGAAGTGCCAGGTCACGGCAACCCGGTCATCGAGCTGGCGATAGACTTCGTCAAACCAGGCACAGCCGCTCAAGGTAGCGGCGTCGCCGACCGTGACCTGCGCGCTCGCGGTCGCATCTGCGTCGATTAATTCCGCCGTCAGGTCACCGCTGCCCCGGTCCTCTTCTAGAGCGTGGGCGACGACTTCCCCGAGATCGGGCGGCAGCGGAATTGACTGTTGAGCCATGTCGCACAGACTGGCACACAGCTCAGATGATAAAGCCGCCGTGGCCGAAGCCGACCATGCTCATGATCATGGGGATAGACAATAAGGTATTCGTTCGCGATGCGAGTAACGCGACCCGTTTGGCCTTGCCGATCTCCTCAGCCGACGCTTCGACGATGCCGAGTATCTTCTTCTGGTTCGGCCAGATCAGTACCCAGACGTTGAATAACATGATCGTTCCGAGCCAGGCGCCGACACCGATGATGCGAGGAAGGCCATCGGTCAGCATGAAAGCATCGCCGAGCATTCCCAGGTGCCCGAGGTAGCCTGCGCCCGAGACCCAGGTGACGACGGCGCTCCAGCGGAACCACCACAAGGCGCGCGGTGCAACGTACTTGGTGATGCCGGCCCCTCCCGGCCCGCCGTCATCCGCTGCCGCTTCGGCCAGTGCGGGGACCTGCACGAAGTTGAAGTAATACAGGAGCCCTATCCAGGTGATACCGGCCAGGACATGGATCCATACCATCAGGCTGGCGGCGTTGAAATTAACGCCCATGGTCACGAGTCCGAGCACGACCGCGAGGACGATGCCGCTAATTATGGTGCCATTCACCGATTTCAATGGATTCATTGGAGTTCTCCGCGTGGGCCATTGTCTATTATGTTTATCCACAAACCGGCCGGGTTACTTGCCCTGGCCGGGAACCCCTTGAAGAATAGGGTAGGTACGGCCATTATTCAATGATTCCCGATCGGCTGCGAGTTCGAGATTCGTTAGTGGAACGCTGCCGCAGTGCGTATCGACAGAAAGTGGAGGTCGAGAAAATGGAAGTCAACGAACGAATACAGAAGCAGCTCGGAAGCCATCCAGTGCTCCTGTATATGAAGGGAACACCGGATTTTCCGCAGTGCGGGTTCTCGGCGCAGACGGTCGCCGCGCTTCGCGCCGTTGGTGCCGAATTCGCCTATATCAATATCTTCGAGGACCCCGAGGTCCGCGAGGGCCTGAAAGCCTACTCCAACTGGCCGACTTTCCCGCAGCTCTATGTCAGTGGCGAGTTGATCGGTGGTTGCGATATCGCGCTGGAGCTTTTCGAATCGGGGGAGTTAAAGGATATCGTGGCCAAGGCTGAATTATCGGCAGCGGACGAGCAGGCCTAGCGTTCGTAGATCTCGCGGAAGCGGTTGACGACTTCGCAAAACAAACGCGCGGTCACTTCCGCATCGTAGGCCGCCGAGTGCGCCTTGTCTTCGTCCCAGGACAATCCGGCTGCGGCCACCGCCCGTCCTAGCACTGTCTGGCCGAGCGCGACGCCGGCCAGCGTCGCCGTGTCGAAACTCGAGAATGGGTGAAACGGATTGCGCTTGATCTGGGTTCGCTCGGCCGCGGCGTTCAAAAAATGCAAGTCGAAGAAGGCGTTGTGCCCGACGAGAATTGCACGGTTACATGCTTGCTCTTTGACTTCTTTTCGTACGACTTTGAAAACTCGCCGCAGCGCGTCCTCTTCGTCGATCGCGGGCCGCAGCGGATGAAAAGGGTCTATGCCGGTCACTTCGAGCGAGGCCGGCTCAAGCCCCGCGCCCGGGAAGGGCTTCACGTGATAGTGGGTAGTTTCCCCGAGTTTGAGGTCGCCGTCCTCACCGAGGTGCAGCAGCACGGCAGCGATCTCCAACAGAGCGTCGGTAGCAGGATTAAAGCCGCCTGTCTCCACATCGACCACCACGGGTAAGAAGCCGCGGAATCGCGCTGCGATCCTCGACGATGGCTGGTCAGCGGTAGTCTCAGTTTCCGGTGCCTGAGTCACGCGGACAGTCTTCTGCAAAAGTTCGGTGGATGGATGTCGGAACCACGATCGCGACGGATTATCCTATGCTACACGGTCTTTGACTTATAGTCGCAGAGATCCGCGATCACACATGTCGGGCAACTCGGCTTGCGTGCCTTACAGACATAGCGGCCATGCAGAATCAGCCAATGGTGAGCGTCGTGTTTAAACTCGTCCGGCGTGAACTTCTCGAGCTTCTTCTCGACCACTAACACATTCTTGCCGGGCGCCAGGCCCGTCCGATTCGACACCCGGAAAATGTGGGTATCGACGGCAATCGTCGGTATCCCGAACGCCGTGTTCAGAATCACGTTGGCGGTTTTTCTGCCGACGCCCGGCAGGGCCTCCAGCGCTTCGCGATCGCGAGGCACCTGGCCACCGTGCTGTTCAACGAGAATGCTGCAGGCGCCGATGATATGTTTCGCTTTGCTATTGAACAGTCCGATCGTCTGTATGTAAGGCTTCAGCCGATCCTCGCCTAGTGTGAGGATCGCGTCGGGGGTGTTCGCCACCTCGAACAGCTCTGCGGTCGCCTTGTTGACGCTGACATCGGTGGCTTGCGCCGAGAGCACCACCGAGACGAGTAACTCGAACGGTGACTGGTATTTTAACTCGGTGGTCGGGTTCGGATTCGATTCAGCCAAGCGCTCGTATAGCTGTCTCCGTTTCAGGGCATTCACGACGGCCGATCCTCAGCCTGTGCCGGCTGCGTCGCCGTCTCAGCAACGCCATGCCTGTCACGAGCGAGATAATTTTTCAACGCGATCAAGAGCGCGAGGCCGAAGAACGCGCCCGGTGGTAGTGCGGCCACGAGGATCCCATCGACGGGTAGATCGATGCGAATGCCGGCCGCGGCCTGACCCAGCAGTTGATCGAGCCCCACAAACAAGGTGCCTTGACCAACGATCTCCCGGCAGCCACCGAGGGCGATCAGTGCAACCGTGAAGCCTGCGCCCGTGCTGAGTCCACCCAGAGCGGCCACCCCGACCGTATGACGGCTGGCGAATACCTCGGCCTGGGCGAGAATGGCACAGTTGGTGACGATCAGCGGAATAAACAGGCCCAGGGTCTGGTGTAACTCGTGGAGATACGCGTTGGCCAGTAGATCCACGATCGTTACCAGGGACGCGATGATCAGGACGAAGACCAGGATGCGCGCTGCAGGCACCAGCGCTCCGCGTATCAGCGAAACCGTCATGTTGGTCGCGACCAGCACCGCGGTCGTCGCCAATCCCAGCGCGAGGCCGTTCACGAGCGTGGTCGTGATCGCGAGCAGCGGGCAGAGTCCCAGCAGCTGTACGAGGGCCGGATTGTTGCGCCAGACACCGTCGAGTACGACTGCCTTTAGATCGCTCATTGTTGTGCGCCCGATGAGGGGTCGCTGCCCGAGACCTCAGAGAACAGCTCGTCTTTGTGTTGCTGAAAGTACAGCAAGGTATTCTTCACGCCATCAACCACCGCGCGCGGCGTGATCGTCGCGCCGGTAATCGCATCGAACAGGCCCTGGTCTCGGCTGACTGCCCAGCCGTCGAGCGGCGGCGATGAGAGGCTGGTTCCGTCGAAGCCGAGGATCCAGTCGGACTTCTCGATCTCGATCACGTCGCCCAAACCCGGTGTCTCGCGGTGACTCGTCACGCGGACGCCGGTGACAGTACCGTCATCGGCGATCCCGATCAGCAGGTGGATGGGGCCGCTATAGCCGCGGGGAGCCACGCTCGAAAACAACGCGGCAACCGGTCGTCCCTCCCGCGTGGCGATGAAGACATCCACGGGATCGGTACTCCCGAGGAGCGCTACGTCGCGCACGGCACGCCGACTCTCTGTCAGCGCATTATCGTGGCGGGCCGGGTCCAGGACTTCATGGAGCGTGCGTAGCAGCCGTGCCCGACGATTCTCCTCGATACGTGCATGACTGACCTCATAACTCCCCGTCACGAGCACTGCCGCACCGACGGCAATCGCCGTGATCGAGGCGATAGCGCGCAGCGTCTGCTGGCTAGGGCTGGTCATAGATTCGTGGTCTCGTATAGCGATCTATGAGTGGTACCGTCGCGTTCATCAGTAACACGGCGAACGCCAGCCCGTCTGGATAGCCGCCCCAGGTCCGGATGGCGTAGGTCACCGTACCGATGCCGGCGCCGAAGATCAGGCGGCCACGATCGGATGCAGCGGCGGTGACTGGATCGGTCGCGATAAAGAAAGCGCCCAACAGAGTCGCGCCGCTAAACAGATGAAAGCCGGGAGACGTGTAGCGACTGGGGTCGAGCGCATGAAATATTGCCGCGCAGCCGAGGAGACCGCCGAGTAACGAGAGCGGAATATGCCAGCGGATGACGCCGCGATAGAGAAGATACAGTCCACCCAGCGCGAAACAGCCATTGATCCACTCCCAGCCCCGGCCGCCGTAGTAGCCGAACAATGGGGATGACTGAATCTCGTCGAGCGTCCGCAGTTGACCCAAGCCTTCCTTGACCTGATCGAGTGGCGTCGCCTGCGTGAACGCATCGACGCCAAGGCCCGCAGGGATGTAGCCCGTCACGGCGTAATTCAGATTCGCCCAGAATCCCAGGTGCTGGGTATCGGGGTCGACCGATAGGGGCGGCGGCCACTGGGTCATCTCTACGGGGAAGGAGATCAGCAGGATCGCATAGCCCACCATGGCGGGATTGAATAGGTTGGACCCCAGGCCACCGTAGAGATGTTTTCCCAGAATGACCGCCAGTCCGGCGCCCAATGCCGGCAGCCACCACGGGGCCAGTGGTGGTATCGCAAAGGCCAGTAAAACAGCCGTGACCGCTGCGCTGGCATCGGCGAGTCCGGGTCCGATCGCGCGCCGTCTCGCTCGCAACATGAACGCCTCGGCCGCGAGCGCCGCACCGACGGCGATCACCATATTGATGAGCAGGCCCCAGCCGAAGAACCACGTGTAGGTAATCGTTGCGGGCACGAGCGCATAAAGTACTCGGCGCATGACCAACGGCACGCTGGTCGTCGCAGGAATGTGGGGAACGGGCCTGAGTTCGAAGGACATAGTGGTATAGCCTTGCTGGACCGCTACAGCCGCTCATCGTCAACATCGCGTCGACGCTGTGCGCGGTCGATAGCCGCCTGGACGGCTTCCTGTCGCAACTGGGAGTCGGGGGCCACCTGCGCTTTCAAGTCGGTACGTCGTTGCTCCGTCTGCTCCTCTTCCAGGCGCAGGCGCTCCTGTTTGCTCAGGTAGCGGATCTGTGCCGTATCCGCGAGGCTCCGGTGCCGTTCGTGTAATTCCCTGGCATGCTTGGCATCCCGAAAATACCCGGTCAGAGGGATTTGACTCGGGCACACGACATCGCAACAGCCACACTCGATGCAATCGCTTAGGCCCAGGATATCCAGCTGCTCAAAATCGTCAGTCTTCGATCGCCGCAGCAGATCTTGTGGCAGGAGCCGAGCGGGGCATACGTCAGCGCACGCTCCGCATCGAATGCAGGGCCATTCCTCATCGCTGTCCCGGACTTCATCATCGCGTGCTGCGATCATGAGGTTGGTGGCTTTTGTCACCGGTAAATCGCGGGGCTCCAGGTCGATACAGTCCACGGGGCAGGGAGGAAGGCACAGCTCGCAGCCCGTGCAGTGACTCGCGATGACCGTGTGCATCATCGTCGAGATTCCCACGATCGCATCGACGGGACAGACCCGTGCGCAGAGATTGCAGCCGATGCAATGATCCTCGTCTATACGGGCGACTCGATCGAGGCTCGCGTGGCCCAGGCCGGCGAGCAGGGGCTCGGGTTCTCGGCCCAGCACATTCGCAAGCTGGCGCACGGTCTCGTCTCCGCCCGGCGGGCAGCGGTTGATGGGTGCGTCGCCCGCGGCGATGGCCTCCGCAGAGGGGCGGCAGCCGGGATAGCCGCACTGCGCGCATTGAATTCTAGGAAGGAGTTGTTCCAGCTGATCGGCAATGGGGTCCGCCGCAGGTCGGAGATAGCGACTGCCGAGAATCAGCAATATCGCCAGTGTCACGGCGAGACCGGCCAGGACCAGGGTGCCGGTAACCACTACAGGCGCGCAAAGCCGGTAAAGCCGAAAAAGGCCAGGGACATGATACCGGCTGTGATGAGTGCGATCGGTGGGCCTCGAAACGGTGCTGGTACATCGGCGTCTTCCAGTCGTTCGCGCAACCCGCTCAGCAACGTCAGCACGATCCCGAATCCCAGCGCGGCGCCCGCGCCGTAGAACAACGCGGAGAGCAGAGTCCGCTGTTCCGTTGAGTTGAGCAATGCCACACCGAGGACCGCACAATTACTTGCGATCAAGGGTATATAGAGGCCGAGCACGCGATGGAGCAGCGGTGAGACTCTGCGTAAAGCCAGCTCGGTGAACTGAACCGCAGCGCCGATGACCAGGATAAACGAGATCAAGCGCAGGTACCCCACGCCAAAAGGCAGGAGCACGTAGTGCTCGACCAGATAGCTGAGGCCCGACGCGAGCGTGAGTACGAGGCCTGTTGCCAATGCCATGCCCAATGCGCCATCCATGCGTTTGGAGGCACCGAGAAACGGGCAGAGCCCGAGAAACTGAACCAGGACGAAATTGTTCACCAATGCTGCAGCGAAAATGATAAGCAACAACTCGGTCATGGTAGTCAGGTCACCTTCATGCCGGGTTCCGCGCCGCTGTCCACGCTCAAGAGAAAGATCTCTTTCCCGCCGGAGCCTCCGGCCAGGATCATCCCGTGGGAGACACCGAAACGCATTTTTCGCGGTTTCAAATTACTGACCGCTACGACGAGGCGACCCTCGAGATCCTCGGGTTTGTACGCCGAACGAATCCCGGCAAAAACCTCTCTTTGCTCATCGCCGAGATCTACGCGAAGCTTGAGAAGCTTATCTGCGCCCTCGACGTAACTCGCCTCGACGACACGCGCGACCCGCAGATCGACTTTAGCGAAGTCGGCGATATCGATCTGCTCGGGCCCATCCTCGCCGTTCGCCGCAGAGTGCTCGTCCGGGCTCTTCGACTCTTGAATCATCGCTTGTATCTCCTTGCGGTCAACGCGTTCGAGCAGGCTCTCGAAGCGCTCTATCGTGTGTCCCAGCAGAGGCCTCTGCGCGTCATCCCAGGTCAACGGGTCGACAGCCAGGAAGGCTTCGGCCCGCTCTGCCACACCCGGTATGACGGGTTTCAGGTAGATCATTAACGTGCGGAACAGGTTCAAGCCCAGCGTCGCGACGCCCACGACCGAGTCCTCCTGTTCCGGGTCCTTCGCTTTGAGCCAGGGCTTCTCGTTATCGATGTACTGATTCGCTTTATCGGCAAGGGCCATGATGCGCCGCATGGCGCGCGCGTAGTTTCTCGCGTCATAGTCCGTGGCGATCTCGTCTCCCGCCGCGGCGAAATCCGTAAACAGGGTCTCATCCGGCAGCTTCTCGGCCAGGCGCCCGGAGTTGAGCCGATGCACGAAGCCCGCGCAGCGGCTGCCGATATTCACGAACTTGCCTACCAGATCTGAATTGACGCGTGCGACGAAGTCATCCAGATTCAGGTCAATGTCGTCAGCGGTCGGCCCGAGTTTCGCTGCGTAGTAGTAACGTAAGCAATCGGGTTCAAGATGCTTAGCGTACGTCGTAGCCATGATGCGCGTGCCCTTGGATTTCGACATCTTCAGGCCGTCGGCGGTCAGGAACCCGTGGACGAAGATGCCCGAGGGCTTGCGGTAGCCGGCTCCGCTTAGTACGGACGGCCAGAACAACGTATGGAAATAGACGATGTCCTTGCCGATGAAATGATATAGCTCGGTGGTGCTGTCCGCGTCCCAGAACTCCTCAAAACTCAGATCCGAGCGCCGGCAGAGGTTGAGGAAACTGGCCATGTAACCAATCGGCGCGTCGAACCATACGTAGAAGTACTTGCCAGGCTCGCCGGGTATCTCGAAACCGAAGTAGGGGCTGTCTCTTGAGATGTCCCAGTCTCTCAGGCCGGCCTGGAACCACTCATCGAGCTTGCGTGCGATCGCTTCATCGACGTGTTGCGGCACCCAGGTGCGAAGCTCTTCCTCGAAGTCTCCAAGCCGAAAGAAGAGGTGTTCAGACTCTTTTTCAGACGGCGTCGTGCCGGAGATTACGGAGATCGGGTTCTTGAGTTCCATGGGCGTGTAGGTCGCGCTGCAGTTCTGGCAGCTATCGCCATACTGGTCGGCCGTGCCGCAAACCGGGCATTCGCCGCGGACATAGCGATCCGGCAGGAACATCTGTTTCTGCTCGTCGTACGCCTGCTGAATCGTGCGTCGACGAATGTGCCCCGCATCGAGCAGGCGCCGGTAGACTTCCGCCGTCAGCTCCTCATTCTCGGCGGAATGGGTCGTCACATAATTATCGACGCTGATCCTGAATCGGGCGAAATCGGCCTGGTGGCTTGCAGCGATCTCGGCAACGAGTTCCTCTGGCGCGACGTTGGCGGCCTCTGCCCGTAACATGGTCGGAGTACCATGGGCGTCACTGGCACAGACGTACAGGCAGCGATGGCCCTGCATTCTCTGAAATCTGACCCAGACGTCCGTCTGCGTGTATTCCACGATATGCCCGATATGCAGGGGTGCGTTAGCGTAGGGTAAGGCGCTAGTGACCAGGATATCTCGATGCTGACCCAACTCGTGGCACTCCGTGGTGAACAATGGGGCGGCCGTCCAGTCGCACGAGATCGGTACGACGAGGCCGGCACTCCGATCGGGATTATGCCACTAGCGTGTGTGGGATGCCGCTTAGGAGGAGATGCTCTTGAACTTGTCGAAGTTGCTCTTATCGTAGGCTTGCAAGTAGGCTTCCTCGCCTGAAATTATTCTCTTCTCGTGGAGCTCCTGGAGAGCTCCGTCCATGGTCCGCATTCCAAAGGGTCTGCCGGCCTGCATGACGCTCTCGAGTTGCTCCAGCTTGCCCTGCCGAATCAAATTTGCCACGGCGGGGGTATTGACGAGTACCTCCAGGACGGCAACCCGGCCTTTACCGTCTCTCCTCTTCGCAAGTTGTTGCGAGATGATGCCGCGCAGCGACGTAGACAGCATGTTACGTACGTGATTCTGCTTGTCGGAGGGAAACATATTGATCACGCGATCGATGGTGGGGGCCGCGCCATTCGTGTGCAGGGTCCCCAGCACCAACACGCCCATCTCGGCCGCGGTCATCGCGACGCTCATGGTCTCCAGATCTCTGAGCTCCCCGACCAGGATGACATCGGGATCCTCTCGCAACGCGGAGTGAAGGGCAGCGGAGAAACTTTTCGTGTGGACGCCAAGCTCCCGTTGGCTGATCAGGCAGTTCCGGCGCTGGTGCACGAACTCGATCGGGTCTTCGATCGTCAGTATGTGCCCGTGCTGCTGCTGATTGATCGCGTCGATCATGGCCGCAAGCGTTGTCGTCTTGCCGGAGCCCGTCTTGCCCGTGACGAGTATCAAGCCCTTGTTCGAATGCGTGAAGTCGCGCACGGATTTCGGCATGTCGAGCTCGTCGAGCGTCAAGGCCGTCGAAGGAATGCCGCGAAATACGGCGCCGATACCGTTCAGGTGGCGGAAGACATTGACTCGGAATCTGGAGAGGCCCTTGATCTCGTGCGCGAAATCGGCCGCGTCATTGGCCTCGAACTGTTTCCGGGCGGCTTCGCTCATGATGCCGAAGAGCGCGTCCTTCAATTCCGCGGGGTCGAGCTGCTGATTCTGCAGGGTGATGAGATCGCCGTTCACTCGCATGCGCGGCGGATCGCCTGCAATCACGTGCAGGTCCGACGCTTTACGAAGCTCAATGTTACGGAGGAAATCTTCGATCATCTGCGGCGCATCCCTATCGGTCAGGCGATCTGTAGATGGGGCAAGATGGTTGAATCCGTGACGAAACGCTCAAACTTCTTCATGTCCGTGGCATAGCGGACCGCGTCGTCCGGGTCTACACGCTTGTCCTTGATCGCATCCAGCAGAGCCTGGTCCATCAACTGCATCCCGAAGTCCTTACCGGTCTGAAGCTGCGCGGGGATCTGATGGGTTTGATCCGTTGTAATCAGCTTCGCGATGGCGCGGGTCATCACGAGGATCTCGTGGACCGCCCTGCGTCCGCGACCGTCCGGCGTCCTGACGAGATTCTGCGTCACGACGGCCTGCAGGCTGTGGGAGAGAAAGCTCTTCGTTTGTGCTCGCTGAGCGGCCGGTAGCGCATCGATGATTCGATCTATCGACTTGACTGCGCCGGTGGTATGTAACGTGCCCAGGACCAGGTGCCCGGTCTCGGCGGCGGTCATTGCCATGGTGATAGTTTCCGCGTCTCGCAGCTCGCCGACCAGGATCACGTCAGGGTCTTCCCGCAGGGCGGCGCGTACGCCTTCGGCGAAGCTTGGAATATGCGTACCTAACTCGCGCTGTACGATCTGAGACTGCTTGCTCGAATGCACGAATTCGATCGGGTCTTCCAGACTGATAATATTAAGGTGTCGCGTGCTGTTGAGATGATCGATCATCGCGGCCAGCGTCGTAGACTTGCCGGTGCCCGTCGAGCCGGTTACCAGTACCATCCCTTGGTGAAAATCGCAGAACGACGCCATCACCTTGGGTAGATGCAGGGATTCCATCGTCGGAACTTTGTTGGGGATATTCCGAAACGTCGCGCCGACGCCGGTTTCCTTGCGAAAGATGTTGACTCTAAAGCGCCCGCCTTCCTTGCTGACGTAGGAGAAATCCAGATCTTCATTCTGGGAGAAGCGTTCCTTCTGAGTATCCGTCAGTATCTCGGACACGTAGCTCTCCATCTCTGTCGCCGCGAGCTCTCGGAACTTGATCGACATCAGATCGCCATTGAGGCGGATCATCGGCGGGACCCCGACGGCGAGGTGAACGTCAGAACAGCCCTGCGCCATACCCAGCTTCAAAAAAGAATCGATTCGAGCCATCGTATCTAGTCCTGGTGCTCGGCGGTCTGTTCGAGGGCGTCTCTGAGTTGATCCATCGATATATATCGCTTGTCTTTATCGACGGTCATGGCCTTCGTCACGATATCACTGAGTTCCTTCGATACGTTCTCGTTCAGTTCATCGAGGGGCGGTGCCTTGCCTTGGACATGCTGATACATGACCGACATATGATCGCCCCGGCTGTAGGGTGGCTTACCTGCCAGCATTTCATACAGGATGATCCCGAGACTATAGACATCGGCCGTGACGTCCACCTTCCTGCCGAGTATCTGCTCC
This sequence comes from Gammaproteobacteria bacterium, assembly GCA_036443505.1. Classification (GTDB taxonomy): domain Bacteria; phylum Pseudomonadota; class Gammaproteobacteria; order Steroidobacterales; family Rariloculaceae; genus SMWC01. The sequence continues at coordinate 16,748 of JAZFYK010000077.1, forward strand.
GGTGCCATGTATTTGGGAGAGCCGATGACATAGCCGGTCTTGGTGAGTTGCGTATCGGCTGTGGATGCAGCCGCCGCAACCCCGAAGTCTACAATTTTCAGGAGGCCGTCCTCGTTAATGAGGATGTTCGCCGGCTTGAGATCGCGGTGGATGATTCC
>JAZFYK010000078.1:0-4633 GCA_036443505.1 Gammaproteobacteria bacterium
CGGGAATGAGACGTCCCGTTCTCTCGGCAAGGTACATCATGATTGCGCCTGACTCGAAAATCGCGAAATCGTCATTACTGCGATCTACAATCGCCGGAATGCGACCGTTCGGATTAATCTTCAAGTAGTCGGGCTCCTTCTGGACACGAGTTGTAATATCGATTGGATGTACCTCGTACGGTAGACCCATCTCCTCGAGCGTACAGGAAACCTTCCAGCCGTTCGGTGTTGCCCATGTATATAGTTCAATCATTGCCGGTCTCCTGAGCCAGCATCCGGACGGCCTGACCGAGATCGATCTTCTTCAATTCTTATCCCCCAGATATGCAACAGATTGCATATTAACTGTTAACGAACGTCTGCTATCGGCCAAAAGCAGCCGTAAAGCCCGGTCCCAACACGTACATTCCGAACGTCCGCTTTCGGGGACGAAGCGGAAGTACGATTCCGCCACGTTAAGAACCTCCTTAACGGTGAAGAACGGCCAGGAGCGGACATTGGTTAGCTACGCGTCAGTCATCATCAGGGTGCCCGAATCCTTCGCCATGACCACCGACATATCGTTCGACCTCGACCCCATGAAACTTGAGGGATGCCTGTAGTTCCGAGATCCACAGCGCTTCGACCTCATCGCGCCGAGGCCTGCCGGGAGAGAAGAGATCGGTGGCAAACACCAATCTAGCATCAGGAACGTAGGCGGCAAGTGTTCCGTCGGCATGGCTGTTGACGATGTCATACGCCTCAATGGGGCGGCCGATGCCCTCGAGCGTGGCGCGTTGCCCGACTGCGATCACCGAGGTAGCACCCCGGCCGGCCCGCTCGAGCGCATTGATGAAGAACTCCGAGTTGTCTCGGCTCGTCACCAATGTGGCGCCGGCCTCCACATAAGCTCTAAATCCCCCGGTATGATCGATGTGATGGTGAGTCAGAATGACATACTTCAGCGGTTTTCCGGGCCAGCGCTCTGCCAGATAAGTAAGGACGGCCTGGGAACGCTCTGGGAACCAGGGCGCATCGACGATGGCCAAACCTTCCGGACCGACTACCAACAGGTTATTTGAGCCACCGCCCCCTTGTACCTGATAGATGTCTTCGCCGACCTCAAGCAAGGAGACTGTATGCCTATCGGGAAAGTCTTGCGGAGCGCCGAAACCCGCCCTCGCCAAGAAGAAGTGCGACATGGACCAGCCCCACTGACTCAGTTCGTCGCTCGTGTCTTGTAGATCTTCCGGCAGACCGAGCTCGACCGTAGGATTCACGATAATTGACTCGCGAGTCTCCCGTCGCAGCAACTTGTCGTCCAGGAACTGTTCCATCTGGTAAGGAAACGGTATCCCGGAGACGTCCCGCCAATCCGAGAAGACGACCCTGTTCTGAATCTCACCCCGGTGAGGATCGACCTCGATTGTCACGACTTCCACAGGCAAGCCACTACTAGAATCGAGGACCATACTCCACTGCGTATCATGCGAGAACAGACTGAGCCGCTCATAGCGCCTGTCATCGACGACGAATTCCGCCCCGGGCACGGTCTCGGCGTGGGCGGCAAGAATCAACGGATTGGTCAACCACAGTTCTTTGAAACTCGCACTGATCCGAGCACCGCTCATGGGCCGCGTTTCAGGGCCGGGCGCCCCACTATCGTGTCCCACCGTGAGACCAGAAGATTCATGGAAAGTCATCGCAAAACTTAGATCGCTGAAATTCGGGTAGACCCTATGTATCTCCCATTCTTCACGAGCCCTCCACTCTCCTGGCTCCCATACAACCGTCAGACCGTAATCAGCGGTATGCCGGGAGACACCATCAGGCGTCGTGCTCTGCCTTGGTGTGTACTGCTGGCCGGTCGACTCGATTCGAACGGTTGAGACGTCCGCAGCTATTTCGAAAACAGCCTGTGCCGCTGCGAGAGTCGCGCCTGTCGATCCAATGACTGCCAGGCTCATGGTGAGTACCAACGGTTTCTTATTTCTCATGTCCGGTTCTCCTAGTTCTGTGGAAAGCGTTGGGTAGCTCTCAACCCTCTACCGATGCCAATTCGAGTTACCACAGCCGGTCGATCCATAGCCACGGAAGATTGTCTGAGCCTGATTATTCGAGTTGTAGAAGAATTATTCTTGCACTTGCGGCGCTAGCTCGACCGTCTGTTTGCCGTACGACCGCTTTGGGTCGATTCGATACCTTAGCTCTGGCGGCGAAATATATCATCCGAACGTCCGGATTCGGGGCAAAAGTCGCCGGTAAACAATGTTAACGGACGTCTGCTTTCGGCCATAAGCAGACATTCGGTCCGCAGAATTATAGCTCGTAGGGTAGCTATCATGCCCTAAGATGGTGCGGAATCAGATCATCGTCTCCGGAGAGAAATCGGCTACACTTCTCGCTGCCGTGTCTCACAGTTGCACAATCGCGGTCGGACTAAGGGCCCTGATACTGGCCGGCTCAATCTCTCTTGCATCGGCGATCGCCGAGGAGACTAGTCGCGCCGATTCTGACGCAGAATTTCATTTCGCTCGGATGGCATTCGGCGCAGGAGGCGGCACGGTGGGCCGGAGTCGGCGAGAACCTTGGCTACGTGACTGGCCGGATGCCGAGGTTCACTTTATTGAAGGTATAACGCGGCTCACGCGAATCGACTCGGGTCGTGAAAACCGACAAATTCGTCTGAGCGACGATACTCTCTTTACTCACCCTCTGCTTTACGCGGTAAAGGTCGGCTTCTGGAACCTCAGTGATTACGAAGCCGATCGGCTCCGGGAATACTTACTGCGCGGAGGATTTCTCATCGTCGACGATTTTCATGGCCCTTCCGAGTGGGTCACTTTTACGGCATCGATGAAGCGCGTGTTTCCCGATCGACCGATTGTCGAGATTCCCGCCGGCGACGAGGTATTCAACGTGCTCTACAACCTCGATCAGCGAGTGCAGATCCCCGGCGCCCAAGCGATTCGATACGGTGTGACGTGGGAACATCCGCAGGGAACGGTCCCACATTGGCGTGGCGTATATGACAGCGCGGGCCGCCTGCTTGTCGCGATCAACTTCAATATGGATTTAGGAGACGCTTGGGAGCACGCGGACGATGCATTCTACCCTGAGCCGCTAACCGCGTTAGCGTATCGTTTCGGAGTCAACTACGTTATCTATTCGATGACCCATTAGTCATCGAGTTTCTTCAACTCTTCTCCCCAAGATATGCAGCAGCGTGCATATTAACTGTTAACGGACGGCTGCTTTCGGCCAGAAGCGGACGTCGGTTAACGGTTAATGATCTCTTCCTCCATGAATTCAACGAAGTCCTGGCCGAAATCACCTCTCCTCTCCTCCCAGGCGCTAGCTATCTCGCTTCGAGTTCCGCCGCCACAATTCGATGGGCAGTTCCTGCCACAAAGACTGCATTGCCAAATAGTAGACTGTCCCGGATTCGATCGAAGTGGGTAGAATGGGCGTTCGGACGATAACTCCACCCGTGGGGAGGACGACAAATGACAAGGTATCTCCTGGAGTCTTTGGCATGCCTCACGTTGGTCGCGACCGGAAGCGCTGTCGGTCAGGAGGTGGGGCCCGTGGGTGCGCAGACCCCAAGCGGGGCCAACCGGACTACCCAAATGGTCGAGGCTCAGGCCTTGACGCCCTATGTGGGCGTCACGACCGATGGCACCGCCATCGAGGGTCTTTATTCGATTGACCCGGATCGGGGCGCATCCAACGCGCATGTGGTACGGGCTGCGAAAGACTTCCTGGCGGCCCTGACCCAGGAGCAGCGGGACAAGGCGATGTTCTCCGTGGATGCCCCCGAATGGCGGGCGTGGAGTAACACGAGCTCCTACCATCGCAAGGGCATCGGCTTCGACGAGATGACGGAAGGACAGCGCGAGCAGGCATTCGATCTGATGCGGACAGCATTCAGCGCAAAAGGCTTCGAGCTCTCCCGCGACATCATGCGTCTTAACCATACCCTGGGCGAGCTCACCGGCGAGCCCGACCGTTACTCGGAGTGGTTCTACTGGTTGACGTTCATGGGCGAACCTTCCGAGACCGAGCCCTGGGGCTGGCAGGTCGACGGACATCACCTGGTCGTCAACTACTTCGTGCTGGGTAACCAGGTGGTGATGTCACCGCTGTTTACGGGGTCCGAGCCGGTCATCGCCGAATCCGGCCGCTATAAGGGCACGCGTGTCATGGAGCCGGAGCGAGACAAGGCCTACGCCGTCTACGTCTCGTTGACTGACGAGCAGAAGAAAGCCGCTGAGTTGAGCAAGGAAGACTTGGTAGCGGATGGTGGTGGCCGGGCGTTCGGCCGCGGCTCGATCGAGCTGATGGAAGACAACGCCGTGATCCCTTATCGCGGGATTCGCGTCGAGGATCTTTCCGCCGGGCAGCGCGAGCTCGTGATCGACCTGATCGAAGAGTTCCTCTCTTTCGACCGCGAGGCGCATGCCAGCGTCAGGATGGAAGAGGTCCTGGCACACATGGACGAGACCTATTTCGGCTGGGACCATTGGGACGCGTCACTCGGCCCGGACGACCTGTTCTTCTTCCGGATTCAGAGTCCAGTCATCATCATCGAGTTCGACCACCAGGGCGCGATCGCGCTGCCAAACGCGCGTTCCGATATCCCAATTCGAGAGCA
>JAZFYK010000079.1:0-2433 GCA_036443505.1 Gammaproteobacteria bacterium
ACTACGACGGCCGCAATGCAGAAGCACCGCCGACGGCATTCGACAACGACTTATTCGTCGGAACCCGGCTTGCGCTAAACGATGCGAGTGACACCAGCGTCCTCGCAGGCGTGGCAATCGACACCGACACCCAGGAGATGTTTATCAACGTAGAAGCCGAGCGCCGATTCGGTGACAACCTGCGCGTGGAACTTCGACTGCGCGCTTTTACGGGTAGCGAACCCGACGAGGCCCTGTACGCCTTCGAGCGCGATGACTACATACAGCTGCGGCTGAGCTGGTATTACTAGCCAACATTGCTCCGTCCCGAACACACGCACAAGGCGGCGGATTGGGCTAGTTGGCGGTATTTTTGTGCCGGGGCCAGATATTCATCAGGACCATGCCCATGATGACTAACGGCGGTAGCGGGATCAAGGCAAGCAACGCGAACACCAGAAGGACGGAATTGGCGTCGCTACGCAGCATCTCCAAGACCGTGCGTCCCATGAACACGTAGTAAATGACCAGGATCAGCACAGCCAATCCCATCGCCGAGACCATCATTATCATATCCATATCAGGTGCCCCCGTACTGCATGAGACCCAGGGTGTACAGCAGTGCCGCCACCATTGCCGCGGCCGTACGAACGTAATTCCACATCGTCCACCGGGCCAGGTAGTGCTCCCACAACTCAACTGCGGCGGGGTCCGTGGCGGAAACGGCCGCCAGCTGGTCGTTCAGAGGAACGTTGCCGACCATGGTGACGAGAAAGGTGCCTGCAAAGTAGAAGATCGCCCCACCCAGGAAAAACATCGTCGAAGGATGACTCCAGCGGGCCAGGGCGAGCGCAATCACGCCAAGCGATAGCAAGGCTGTTCCCATGAACGCGCCCAAGAACGAAGGGTTTATCACGACGACGTTGATCGACTGCATCGCAGCGATACCCTCCGAGGAGGGCACGCGCTCGAGGGCCTTCATCACGAAACTCGAGAACGCGAAGAAGACCCCTCCAATCAGTGCCGACCCGAGCAGCGCTATCGTACCTGCAAGCGGAAAAAGCGAGTTCACTGTCCCACCGCCGAATCAAGTGGTGACGATACGTTCCATACGCCCGAAGCGGCGATCCGGCGCGCATACTCGGCGAAGTCTGTCGGTTCCCGACCCAGCGCTCTTTGGACGCCGTTGCATACGTAGGCGTTACGACCATCGAGTACGGTGGAAAACAGGTAGTGCAACAACCACGCTACGTCTTCCGGCGCGCCAGACTCTGCAATACCGGCAGCGAAGGCCTCGCCCGGAATCTGGCTATACTGGATCTCGCGTCCGCTGGCGCGGCCAATCTCTTGCACTGCTTCCGCAAAAGTCAGCATTCGAGGTCCAGTGACCTCATAGATCTGACTTACGTGGCCGTCTTCGGTTAGCGCGGCGACAGCGACGTCGGCGATGTCATCCACGTCGACGAACGGCTCTGGGACGTCCCCGGCTGGAAGCGTGATCGCGCCAGCCAATACCATGTCGAGAAACTCTCCTTCGGAGAAGTTCTGATTGAACCAGCTGGCTCGAACGACGGTCCATTCGATGCCCGCATCCTGGACGATGCGTTCGCATAATTGTGCTTCCTCTTCTCCGCGACCGGACAAGAGAACCAGGCGCTGGACCCCGTGCTCGACGGCTTTTTCGACAAAGTCTCGGATGGCGTCCGTCGCCCCGGGAATAGCGAGGTCCGGGGCATAGCTGATGTACGCTGCGGTTACTCCATCTAGCGCGGCGTCCCAGGTGCTCGGGTCGCTCCAGTCGAAGGATGGATCAGCGGCCCGAGACGCGACCCGCGTCGGTACCCCGCGGCTCTCGAGCCGTTCCACGATGCGGCGGCCGGTTTTGCCGGTCCCGCCGAGAACGAGCCTGAGTCCTTCGGATCGTGTGATGCTGTTGATGTTGTCCCTCATGATTCTCGCTCTCCTGACTTGACACCGTGTCAATTGACATAGTGTCAACCCTAGAGCATGCTTTACACCATGTCAAGTGAAAATATCGAAACCCGAACACGGATTCTCGACGCGACTGTCCGGATGCTGGAAGAACAAGGGGGCCGGGGCGTCCGCATGGGCGATATCGCCAAGGCGGCAGGAATCTCCCGCCAGGCTGTCTACCTGCACTTTTCCTCGCGCGCGGAGCTTTTGGAGGCGACGACGAAGTACCGGGACAGGCTCCTGGATCTGGATCGCCGGCTCGCCCCATCACGGGCGGCAACATCTGGCGTCGAACGACTGGCCCTATATATTGAATTTTGGGGCCACTACATTCCGGAAGTCTACGGTGTCGCCAAAGCGCTTCTCCTGGCGCAGGACACTGACGAGGCCGCGGCAGCGGCGTGGCAGGACCGTATGCTGGCCATGCGTGACGGTTGTCGTGCAGCTATTGACGCGCTGCATGCTGACGGAAAACTTGCG
>JAZFYK010000080.1:0-3336 GCA_036443505.1 Gammaproteobacteria bacterium
GAGACCACCGCCGAGGACGGATCCGAGCTCACGGTGCTCACGACATTGAGCCCCGGGGCATACGGAATCTCCCCGCAGGATTACTTTCTCTGAGAAGAGAGTAGTTGGAAACGAACCCCACGCCTCATCGCGACGCGCTGGCTCGGCTCGCCGACAGGGAGGGCTGTCGTCGCGCACTGGACGCTTGCGTGTCCGGCTCACAAGAAGGCGAGGTGGTCGGGCTGGTCTCCGTCAAGCTGGAGCAGCTGAGAGACATCAACCTGGAGCTCGGCTACGATGTCGGCGATGCGTTGATCGCGGAGATCGCGAGCCGCTTGCATTCGTGCCTGCGCCCGAGCGATATCCTGGCTCGAACCGGCTCCACCGAGTTCGTGGTGATCCTACCCGCCCTCGCGGGAACCGGGGTGCCGTTGCTCGCGGCCCAGAAATTTCTACGCCGGTGCACCGAGTCGTTCAAGTTTCACGCCCGTCGCGTGAAACCTTCGCTTTCGTTCGGCGTGAGTGCATATCCCCAGGATGCGACCACGGCGGAACAGCTGTTGCACCATGCCGACGCCGCGTTGCGCCAGGCATGCCGCAGCGGCCGCGAGGTCGTTGCCTACAGCGAGTGCGAGCGCTCGGAGGACCGACCGAACATCGAATTAGAGCGAGCGTTCGAGGCGGCGATGGAGCAGTCCGAGCTGGTGCTTCACTTCCAGCCGAAAGTCGATCTCGACACCGGTTTCGTCACCGGGCTGGAAGCGCTGAGCCGCTGGACGACCAACGATGGCCGAAGCGTATCGCCCGATTGCTTCATAAAGCTCGCGGAGAGAAACGGCCTCATCCTGCCGTTGACGCTGTGGAGCTTTGACGCGGCGCTACGCGAGTGCCGATCCTGGCAGTCGACGCTGCCGGGGGTCTCGGTTGCCATTAACCTCTCGGCAACCCTGCTGGCCGAGCCAGAGCTTACGGATCTCGTTCAGCAGGCGCTGACGCTGTGGGAGCTTCCCGCCGAGCTTCTCACGCTCGAGATCACGGAGAGCGCGGTGATGTCACACGTGGAGTCGAGTCTCGATGCCCTGCAACGCTTGAGTGAGCTCGGCGTGCGGCTGTCGCTGGACGATTTCGGCACGGGCTACTCTTCGCTTGCATACCTCAAGAAGCTGCCCGTCGACGAGCTCAAGATCGATCGCGTATTTGTCGGCGATATGCTGAGCACCAACGAGGACCGGTGTATCGTGCAGGCGGTGATCGACCTGGCACAAAACTTCGGGCTGACCGTGGTGGCCGAGGGGCCGGAGGACGAGGAGACGCTCGACGCCTTGACCCTGATGGGCTGCGCGCAGGCTCAGGGGTACGTCGTGGGTCGTCCGATGCCGGCGGAAGCCATCGTTGGCTGGCTCGAAGGTTCACCGTGGAAGGTCGGCGCCGGCCTCTCTAGAGTGGCATCGACGTAGGGTTGCAGATCGACGACGAGCTCGATACCGCTTCCGGAACGCTCTTTCGGGTCCTTTGCCATGAGGCGATCCACCACGCGCTGCAGATGGGTCAGATTGGCAGGCAACGACGGCACCTTCGGGTAACCGAAGCAAATGTCCGAAAACTAACCAACGTCACGTTGCGGCATATTCGGGAGAAGGGTGTAAACGAGTGGTGGTAATGCTGGTTGCTACGGGTGGACTTGAACCACCGACCTCAGCATTATGAGGGCAGAAGTTCAACGCTAACTTATTATTTTGATTGACTGACGACTGGGGCGATCGTTGCAAAATTGCTGGACTGTGCCTAACGGTGCTGGACCGGTGTCCGAAAAACGCCCGAACAAATTTGGAAGACGTGGGGATGATTGCTCGACGGACCACATGGCTTCGAACTCATGTGGTCCGGGGATTGAGTTTCTCCGGGCGCGCCAGGAATCAAGGGCTTAATATGACGCGCGCCTGCCAGGTGCAATTCGAGTCACCAGGCAACAGATAAAATCAACCCGCCTGGACGCCTTCCTGATTCGTAATCAGCAGCCGCTGTCACGACGCGGCCGTGGCCAGAATTTCCCTCAACCAACCACGCGCCGTCGGCGACTGGATGAACGGCGGCGTTGTCCACCACGAACATTTGGGGCACCGGTTCTCCCATTCTTTCGTGCGCCAGTATGTTGTCCGGTCGGCCGCTGCGCACGTCCTTTCTGGATCGGTTCCGCCTTGATGCGCGGATCCGGCTCGTAGCCGGGGATGATCTCCTCTTCGAGTTCGCATCTCAGCAAACGCTCGATATTGCGCAACAACTCGTGCTCATCGACGCAAACCAGTGATACAGCGTGACCCTCCTGACCGGCTCTGGCCGTTCGTCCGATACGATGCAGGTAGTCTTCCGGAACGTTGGGCAGTTCATAGTTGACGACGTGGGGCAATCGGTCGATGTCGAGACCCCGCGCGGCGATGTCGGTCGCGACCAGTACCCGAACCGCGCCCGCTTTGAAGTCCTTGAGCGCGCGGGTCCGCGCGGCCTGCGACTTGTTGCCGTGGATCGCCATGGCCTTGAGGCCATCGTCCGTCAACTGGCTGGCAAGACGGTTCGCGCCGTGCTTGGTGCGTGTGAATACCAGCACCTGTTGCCAGTTCTCCGCGCCAATACGGTGGGAAAGCAGCTCGCGTTTGCGGCGTCGATCGACCAAATGCATGATCTGCTTTACCCGCGCCACGGGGGTGTTTCGAGGTGCGACCTGAATTTCGGTCGGCGCATTCAAAAAATCGGCTGCGAGGCGCCTGATCTCCTTTGGAAACGTCGCCGAGAACAAGAGATTCTGCCGATCTCTAGGCAGCGCTTTGAAGATTCTGCGTATGTCGCGGATGAATCCCATGTCGAGCATGCGATCCGCCTCGTCCAGCACGAGTATTTCTACATCGGACAGATCGATGGTTTTCTGTTGCAGGTGATCGAGCAATCGACCGGGCGTGGCGACCACTATGTCGACGCCCTTCCGCAGTTTTAATATCTGTGTATTGATGCTGACGCCGCCAAAGACCTCAGTCACCCTGAATGGCAGGTGGCGGCCGTAGTCGCGCACACTGTCACCGACCTGCGCGGCGAGCTCCCGTGTCGGTGTAAGCACCAGGACCCGCACTCGTCGCCCGTTGGAGCGTGAAACCTGCAAGCGCTGCAGCAGCGGCAAAGTGAAGCCAGCCGTCTTGCCGGTGCCGGTCTGGGCGCCGGCCAAGATATCCCTGCCTGCGAGTATGTGTGGAATCGCCTGCTGCTGGATCGGGGTCGCTTGACGATATCCCTTGTCCGCAATCGCGCGCAACAATTCGGCCGACAGACCGAGTTGGTTGAATGACATTGATTTAGCACTCCAGAAAC
>JAZFYK010000081.1:0-7634 GCA_036443505.1 Gammaproteobacteria bacterium
CGCTGAAGAACCGGCCGCCGAAGAAGTTACGGCCGAGAGTGACGCGCCCGCTGAAGAACCGGCCGCCGAAGAAGTTACGGCCGAGAGTGACGCGCCCACTGAAGAGCCGGCCGCCGAAGACAGCGTCAAGAAAGCCGCCGAAGAGGGCGTGGAAGCAACCACGGAAGAGGCCCAGGAGGACACCGCAGACGATGTCGCCGACGAGTCTTCTGCGAAGTCAGAGGAGAGCTGAGCATGGCAAGATATTTTCGACGCAAGAAGTTCTGCCGCTTCACTGCCGAAGGAGTCGAGGAGATCGACTACAAAGACCTGGCGACGCTAAAAGCCTATGTCACTGAGACGGGCAAGATCGTTCCCAGCCGCATCACCGGCACCCGGGCGCATTATCAACGCCAGTTGGCGACAGCGATCAAACGCGCGCGCTTCCTCGCACTGTTGCCCTATACCGACCAGCACTGACCGCGGCGCTCCGCGCGAGCGGATCGATCCCGATGAAGGCCTTCGTGCAATGGGTGTTGGAGCGGCGCTACCGGTTGGTCCTGCTCGCCATGGCGCTCGCCCCGATTCTTCCGGTCGTAACCACAGCGCTCCTGACGCTGGAGACGATCCGCCGGGGTGGGTTACAGGGTAGCTATAGCGCTCTGGCCGGCACGGCTGGAATTATCGCGCTGGCATTGGTCTCAGATGCCGACAGTGAGGTCCTGGCTATTGCCGGCTCGCTCACGTTGTTCGCCGGCGTCGCATTGGGCGTGCTCGTCCGCCGGGCCGACTCACTCGCGCTGGCTTTTCAGGGTAGCCTGCTCCTTTGCGTGGTGGGCGTGATCGCCGCCAACGCGCTGTGGCCGGACCCCAACGTGGTGATAGGTGGCGCGATCGAGTGGTTCGTCGAGTTCTTCCGGGCCAGCGGCGCGTCCGAGGAACAACTGGCGATCGTGCGCGGCTGGGATATTTTGTTTTTTGGCTTACTGGCTGCGGCCGTGTTCTCACAACTCGCCGCGGCACTGCTGCTGGCCTATTGGTGGAACTCCTTCGATGGGCCTGATGGTCGGTTCGGGCTCCAGTTCAGGATGCTGAAGTTGGGCCGCGTCCTGGGAATTCCCGCCACGCTCCTAATGGCGAGCAGTCTGGTGTTAAATGCGCCACTGGTTCAGAATCTGTTTCCTCTGGCATTGATCGGGTTCTGGTTCCAGGGCCTCGCGGTGAGCCATGCTTGGGCACGAGCGAAACGTTGGCATCCGGTCGTGATGGGTGGCGCGTATGTGCTATTGATTACCCCACTGATGGGATTGGTCATCCTGGCCATGGGCTCGGTGGGACTGGTGGACAATTGGATTGACTTGCGGGCACCGTTGCGTCCGCTGACCTGATCGGAGTGAGTAAGACATGGAAATCATACTGCTGGAAAAAATAGATAACGTGGGCCGTATCGGCGACAAAGTGAACGTCAAGCCCGGTTTCGCCAGGAACTATCTCATCCCCCAGGGCAAGGCGACGCTGGCGACCCCGGAGAATATCGCGAAGTTCGAGGCGCGCCGGGCGGAGCTTGAGGCGAAGGCCCATGGCGTATTGGAAGCTGCCCAGGCGCGCGCCGTCCAAATCGAAGGCCAGGTAGTGCGCGTCAAGGCGAACGCGGGTCCTGGAGGGAAGCTGTTCGGCTCTGTCGGCACGTCGGACATCGCAGAGGCGTGCGAGGCGCTCGGTTTTGCTGTGGAGCGCAGTGAGGTTCGCCTGCCCGAAGGGCCGCTGCGTGTCGTCGGTGAACATCAGATCGAGCTTCATTTTCAGACGGATGTGAACGTACCGTTGACCGTCGTGGTGGAAAGCGACGAGACGCAGGCGTGGGTAGATGAGGACGACGAGGCGGACGGAGAAGACGGAGAAGACGGGGAAGACGCGGCAGACGGGGTAGAGGCGGAACAGGACAGCGGTACGGAAGAGTAATCCGGGACAGCCGGCCGAGTATGCTAAGCTCGTAGAAAACAGATTGCCGAGTTCAATGGTCGAAGCCTTCGCAACAAAGAACGTTACTGCTGGCACTACGGAGGCGCTGCGACTACCACCCCATTCCACTGAGGCCGAGCAGTCGTTGCTCGGTGGTCTCATGCTGGCTCACGGTGCGTGGGACCAAGTGGCGGACGTCGTGTCCGCCGACGATTTTTATCGGCACGACCATCGTCTGATATTCGAGACGATCGGCACGCTGATGGAACGAGATCAGCCGCCGGACGCCGTCACGGTGAGTGAGTCTCTGGAGCGACAAGGCGAGCTGGCCGCGGCGGGTGGGCTGGGCTATCTCGCTCAGCTTGTCCAGGACACGCCTAGCGCCGCCAATATCAGGGCCTACGCCCGGATTGTGCGGGAGCGGGCCTTGTTGAGAAGCCTGATCGAGACAGGCGGCGACATCGCGGCCAGCGCCCACGATAGCGAAGGGCGCACGGTCGAGGAGCTCGTCGATCTCGCTGAGCAGAAGGTCTTCGACATCGCGGATCGCGGCCAGCGCAGCGGCCACGGTTTTAAGCCGCTCAAGGAAGTCGTCTCGCAGACGGTCGACCGGCTCGACATCCTGAGTCGCACCGAGGGCGATATCACGGGAATCCCCACCGGTTTCGCGGACATGGACGAAAAGACCGCCGGCCTTCAGCGTGGCGACCTGATCGTGATCGCAGGCCGTCCTTCGATGGGGAAGTCATCGTTGGCGATCAACATCGCGGAGAACGCCGCGATCGGTCATCAGATTCCGACTGCGATCTTCAGTATGGAGATGTCGGCCGAGCAGCTGAGTTTCAGGATGATCGGTTCCATCGGTCGCGTTAGCCAGACTCACCTTAGAACCGGCAATCTATCCGAGGACGACTGGCCGAGGGTCAACTCCGCAGTATCCATGATGTCGAATGCGCCGATCTTTATCGACGATGCGCCATCACTGACGCCCACGGAGGTGCGTGCTCGGTCGCGCCGTCTGAAACGCAGACACGACCTCGGACTCATCATCGTGGATTACCTGCAACTCATGCAGGTGGCAGGTACCAAGGAAAATCGCGCGACCGAGATCTCGGAGATATCGCGTTCTCTCAAGGCGCTCGCCAAAGAATTGAACGTGCCGGTCATTGCGTTGTCGCAGCTCAATCGCAGCGTGGAGCAACGCACGGACAAGCGGCCGGTCATGTCGGACCTGCGAGAATCAGGCGCAATCGAGCAGGATGCGGACGTGATCTTCTTTATCTATCGGGAAGAGGTCTATGACAGGGACACGCCGCGTAAGGGAATCGCCGACATCATAATCGGCAAGCAGCGCAACGGCCCCACAGGTGAGTTCCGCTTGACCTTTATGGGCGAGTTCACGAAGTTCGAAACTCTCGTGGCGGAGGCCTACGGTGAAGGCGATTCCTAGCTGATACGGATCGAAGCTAGGAGATAAAAAAGCCCATTTTCACGCCCGCAAGCTCGATGACATCGTTGTCTTTCAGCTGCTGCGCCTGGGCGCCGATATCCTGTCCGTTGACCCGTGGGTAGCTGTTCTGCTTGCCGCTTTCCACGTGGACGATGTAGAAGCCCTCGGCGCGACGCGTAATGGCGGCAACCTGGATCTTCGGGCTGCCCAGGGTCGTCAGGGCCTTAATGAGATCCAGTTCCCGCCCCGCGAAGGTCCCCGATAAGACCTGAAGTTTGGCCTGCGGCAGCTTCGGGCGGCCGGCTACGTCTAAAGCCTGGGTCGCTTCCGGTTGGAAGCCCGTGTCGATCTGCTGATCGGACGGCGCCAGGGCCGCTGCGGGCGGCGCGTCGTGAGGCGCCACCTTGTCGATCACCTCGGTGGCTTTGGCGATCTGTTTTTCCATCTGGCGGTCGGGTTCGATGACCATCGTCGCCTCAAACTCGTCCTGTGGTGCGACGTCCGCCTGGTCGTCCACGTAGCACAGCTGATGGTGCCCGGCCGTAATGATGTCACCGTTTCGAAGCGCATGTTTCTTGATCAATTTGCCATTAACGTAGGTGCCGTTCGTGCTGTTCAGATCCTCGAGGAACGAATCGTTCAAAATATTGATAATTAACGAATGATGGCCGCTGACCGCCGCGTTATCGACCCGAATATCATTATCGGGTAGACGACCGATCGTGTACCGTTCCTTGATCATGTTGTACTCAGCCAGGGTCTGCCCATCTAAACTGAGAATCAAACGTGCCATCGTTAGCGTCCCGATTATCCGAATAAGTGACGAATCTTATACATCAGCCCCGCTCCGGCGGGAAATGCGTCTTTCACACCGACGAGAATCACCGAAATGTTGTCTCGGCCTCCATTGTCGTTGGAAAGTTTGACCAATTGCTCACCGATTGTATCAATTTTATTATCAAACGTACTGATTGTTAAGTGAATGTCCTCATCTTCGACCATGTCCGGCAGCCCGTCTGAGCAGAGCAGGTAGTAGTCGCCTTTCTCCACGTCGACCTCCTGGATCTCTACTTCGACGTTGGCATCCACGCCGAGAGCTCGTGTGACGTAGTTTCGGTTGGTTGCGTGTTGAGCTTCCTCCGCAGAATAGAATCCGCGGTCGACTAATTCCTGCAGTAACGAATGGTCCATCGTGATCTGTTCGAAGTGATTGGCTCGCATTCGGTAAAGCCGAGAGTCGCCGACGTGGGCGATCGAAACGCGATTGTCGTAGAACAGGCAAGCGACGAGCGTCGTGCCCATGCCCTCGCATTGCGGCTGGGACTGGGCCGTCTGATTAATAATTTTGTTGGCGCGGAGAACCGCGTCTCGCAACACGATCGTCTGCCGCATCAAACCGATAGCGGAATCGACTTCAGCGCGGTCTTCTCGCTCGCAAGCCTCACGAACCAGATCGAGGATGGTCTTAACGGCAATACCGCTCGCAACTTCACCGGCATTGTAGCCACCCATGCCGTCGGCGAGTACCCATAAGCCAATGTCGTGGATCGCGCCGATTGTGTCTTCATTATGGTCTCTAACACGGCCCGTATCCGTGAGCTCCACGTGAGCGAGTTTTCCTTTCAGGCTCATCTCGGCTTACCCAATCCCGTAAACGCTAGGCTGCCTGAGTAGCGACTTCGCGGAGCGCATGAGCCATTTCGGCGCCGGTTGCGAAACGGTTCGCCGGATTCTTCGCCAGCGCTTTATCCAGAATGGCGTCGACGCGGTTGGGGAGGTCTTGGCGGACCCCCGTGATCGGTTTGTGGGGCTCGTTCGCGATCACGAACATGAGCTCGGTCATGGAGGTTCCCCGGAACGGGAGGTGGCCAGTCAGTAGCTGGTAGAGGCTAACCCCCAGCGCGAATATGTCAGAGTGCCCGCTCACATTTTTCCCTTCCAACTGCTCAGGGGACATGAACGATGGCGTCCCCAGTACGATTCCTGTACGAGTGCGACTGACGTCCATCAATCTCGCGATGCCGAAGTCCGTCAACTTCAAGGAGTCCGTGTCCGAATCATACATAATATTGGAGGGCTTGATATCCCTGTGGACGATGTTGTTACGATGGGCATAGTCCAGAGCCGTGGCCGCACGAGCCAGGAGATCGAGGGTCGTCGAAACCGGTAATAGCCGGTCCGCTGCCGTGTAGTCGCTCAGGTGCTTGCCACGCAACAGCTCCATGGCGATGTAGGCGATATTTTTCTCCTCGCCGGCATCGAAAATGGTGACGATGTTTGGATGACTCAGGCTCCCGGCAGTCTCGGCCTCGCGCAGGAAGCGGTCTCGCACCTCGCCAATATCCTCGAGTTCGAATTCCTTGGCGAGATCGATGGTCTTGATCGCGACCATACGGTTTATTTTCGGGTCGCGGCCAAGGTAGACGAGGCCCATGGCACCCCGCCCGATCTTTTTCAACAAGTGGTATCGGCCCAGCGTCGGTGGGCTCTCCGCGAGGTCGGTGTCGAGTGTTTCCTCGTCGTCGATTGAGGGGCGCAGCCGATCAGCGACGTCTCGATAGAGCGGGTCGATCTCGGCGATCCGGTGGAATATATCTGACGCGAGGGCTCGTTCTCCGCGCATATCCATCGTGCGTCCGAGCTCGTATAGCTCAGTAACCTGTCCGGCCCCGGGACTCATTTGTCGATAGAGGCGCCAGGCGTCGGCACCGGCACCCCTTGCTGCCAGGCGCCTGGCCTCTTGAAGCTTCGGGTCCGCGGGAGACTCCGGTTCGACCTCCGGCCGGCGCGTCTGGGTCCAGACGCCGTAGCCACCGGTCACCAGCGTGAGTAGCGCCGGCCCCGCGATTGGATACCAGAGTCCTCCCATGATAAACGCGCCCGCGCTACCAGCCACCAAGGCACCGGCTCCGAGTACGGGAACCGCGATGCGCGAAGCCAGGCTGAGCCGGAGTACGGTGACGGCAAACAGCAATAGGATGGCGAGTCCCCAGACCAGCGCGACGTTCCCGATCCCGGTCATCACGGCACTATCCGACCGGTAACCCGCGAGCTCGTGAGCCAGCAGCGCCTGAGTGGTCAGTGCCCCGATCGGGGTCACGTGAAGTTCGCCGGCGTTTTGACCCGCAATCACGATCTTGTCCGCGAGGACAGCAGGAGTTGAGAGGATCTCGGCGGGCGTGAGCTCCTGGAAGGCGTTTCGATCGAAATAGCGTAGCCAGCGGCGTCCCTCGGAATCGACGGTGAGCGATCCGCTGTAGGCGAAGACATCGTGCTCCGGTCGGGCAGATTGGCCGGGGTGTTCCAGCGCGATACTCCCGGCAAGCGCCAGCGACGGGACCGGTGAGCTGTCATCGATGAGCGGGCGTTCATAACGAATGGCACCATCGAAGTCTTGTTGTGGCCACAGGTAGCCGCCCCGTTTCCATTCCGTTTCACGCAGCAGTTGGGAGCCTGCGGTCGCGATTACGACGGGGCCCAACGCGACCGAGTGCGCGCCATTGTCGGATGGGTTCGCGAGCGTACTGACAAGCAGCCGTACGTTCTGCTCGTAGGCGATGCGGGTCAGTCTCTCGTACCAGGCCGGGTCGTCCAGGTTGACGACGACGATGTCATCGGGCGCGCTCGGGGGCGCGACGCGAGACCACATGTCGTAGAAGCTCCGGTCCATGTGCCGCACAAGCTCCAGCGGCGGCACGCTTAGCGCGCCTAAGACGAGCGCGCCCAGCAGCACGGCCGTGCCCAGGGATGGATTGGTTTTTGCGTTGCCGCCCATAGTCTGTCCTGCAGAGGCGGAAAGTATGCCAGCTTCCTCCGATTCCCCCTGTGACCTAGACCCGCTTTCACCGCGAGAATCCGGCCCCTGTTCGTAGCTTGTGAACCGGGCGGCGCTCCGTCAGGTGCTATCCTCCGGATATGGCCAAAACGAAGCAGATCTATACCTGTGACGGCTGCGGCGCCCAACATTTGAAGTGGCAGGGTCGATGTCCGGATTGCGGTGCCTGGAACGCGCTATCGGAGACCCGGGCTATCGGCCAAGGGGTCCGGGCACGGAGCGCGGCAGCCGGGGAATCGTCTCTGACTCGACTCGACCGGCTGGACGTTACCGACTTCGAGCGTATTGGCAGCGGCTCAGCTGAGCTGGATCGGGTCCTGGGCGGCGGCCTGGTCCCGGGCTCTGTGGTACTGATCGGTGGCGATCCAGGGATCGGCAAGTCAACGCTGCTCCTGAGCGCGGTCGCGA
>JAZFYK010000082.1:0-14228 GCA_036443505.1 Gammaproteobacteria bacterium
TTACACGCGTATTCCCAGATCTCCCCATCCGGAGCCAAATTCCAACGACCGGTTGTGACATACGGCTCTTCGTAATTCGTCGGGTCGTGTACTTCGGCAGTGAAGCTCAGAATATCCGCGGACCGCGTGTAATGTTCGATTGCATGGGTGTGTTCATCACCTGAGAACGGCAAGCCGCTGATCGACATGTAGTTGTCGGGCGACAGGTGAGTGGTTCGGACCACGAGCGTGTCGCCTTCCCAGTGCCCCGTGGAGAAGCCGTTCAGCGACGGTGGCCAATAGTCGGGCGCCTCTCGACCGTCCATGAAGACGCGGCGTACCTGATGATAATACTCATGCAGCATCAGGATCTGGTGATCCTGCTGGACGATCTCTATCGGATAAGGATCGGCCAGCCCGCGGGGGACGCCCGGCATGATGCATCGAAATGACGGGTCCTTCTCCGGGCTGAAACGCTCGAACTCAGCCCGGCCCGCGGGCGTCAGTTTGACCTCACTCAGCAGCGGCTGTCCCAGTCTCGGCGGATGGTCTGGGACCCAGATACCTTCGAAGTCGGCCTGGGCGCGGACGACACCGCTTAGGTGAGCGGTCCCTGCGGTCACCGCCACGGCGAAAGCGATCTTGGCAATTCTTGTCATTCGCCTGTTCCGAGAGAGCCGGAAAAACCTATCATAGCCTCACTGAGAACGCGTAGGCCATCGCGGCCCAAGATGTGAACCTTCGGATCAGCCTCCGAGTCTAAAACGCAGGTAGAATCAGCGGAGAACAACGATTCGCTCGTCAGGAGAATCTATGAGATTCCTAGCCGCTTCGGTCACGCTAATTTGCTGTCCTCTGGTCGCATTCGCCCACCACGCCAGTGGCGTAGGCTACGACAGGAGCAATATCACCGAGGTCGAGGGTGAGATCACGGCCGTGATCTGGCGAAATCCACATGTGCGCGTGGATTTGACCCGTATCGGGCCGGACGGGAACGAAGAACTCTGGGAACTGGAGTCGGCCGGCGTGAATATCGTGCAACGACTCGGTGTACGCAGCGACGATCTTCAGGTCGGCGACCGCCTTCGGGTCGCAGGCGCTCCGGATCGTCAGGGCCAGACTAAGATGTTCATCGAGAATGCGCTCCTTGCTGACGGCCGTGAGATATTGATGCGTGCCTCCGCGGAGCCGAGGTGGACGAACGGCTGGGCTCGTCGCCCGGTAATCTCCGAAGACCAGGCAGCCGAGGCGGAGCGTCTCGCGACCGGGATATTTCGCGTTTGGAGTTGGCGCGTCGACACGGAGACGACGGCTTCGTTCACGGAAGAAGCGCTCCTGGCCAGGGAGTCATGGGACCAGCAGAGGGACGATACTGCGTTGCGTTGCATTGCACAGGGCATGCCCGGACTCATGTATAGCCCGTTCCCCATCGAATTCGTGGATCGAGGAGACGAGATCATCCTCAACGTCGAAGAGTGGGACGCGGTACGTCCTATCCAGATGGGTAATCGTGAGGATCCACGCAATCAACCGGCGACTCCGCTCGGCTACTCGGTCGGACGATGGGAAGGCCGAACGCTGGTGGTGGAGACGACGAGAGTCAACTGGCCCTACTTCGACGACATCGGTACGCCGCAAAGCGAGGCAGTAGAAATTGTCGAACGTTTCACGCTAAGCGCCGATGAGCAGAGCCTGGACTACGATGTGACCGTGACCGATCCGGCGACTTTTACCGTTCCGGCCGACATCTCCGGCGGTCAATACGTCTGGGTGCCCGGTGAGCAGATCGAACGCTTCGATTGTGCTCTTTAAGGACGAGTAAAACCTGGCATCTGCCGCAACATAAAAAAGGCCTTGAGCGATCGCTCGGTCCCGTTCACTTCGCCCCGAAGAGTCCGCTCTGTTGGGTTTTGTAGTACCAACGTGCCGTCAGTTGGTCTTGCTGAATCCGCCTATAACCCAGGAGTAGCCCAGACGCAGGAGAAATACGGTACCAATGGGAAGGATCCACACCACAAGAACAGCGGGCCAACCAAACCGGCTCCAACGATCGGATTGAACCGATCCCACCACATCGACCACGCTTTGCCATTCGGGATCATCGGGGAACGACAGGTCACGACGGAGGGACTCTCGGGCTAGTGCAATGGTGTACTCCGGCTCATCTGGAGATGCTTCGAGTCGAAATTCCTCCGGAACGTTCGGGGAACTGTATGCTTGCCCGTTTCTCGTGCGATCCATAAGAATGCCCAACTCGTAGGGGTGCCCCGCCTCCAGCGCCTGAAGAATTTCAGCGTCGGACCAACGCGTTTCTGCGTACAGTAACCACGCGATCCCGGCCATCGTCACTGACCACAGCACCGATAGAACCAGGCACAATCTCAGCCAGCCACTCATTAACCTACCCTAACAGGCGAGATAATCATCAATCTCACGAGAAGTCGTGGAGCCCATCTGCACTCAGCAGTGTACCGCAGAGGTGCCCCGTGACTCTTCAATTCAAATCTCCTCGACGAACACATTGGACGCTCGCGGACTAGCCCCTATTTACCGATGCAGAAGCTCGAGAAGATCTCGCCCAGCAAGTCGTCGCTCGTGAGCTCGCCGGTCACCTCGCTCAATGCCGCCTGGGCGGAGCGCAACTCTTCGGCCGCCAGCTCGAATGCACGTGTGTCAACGAGCTGCAGCCGTGCGTCGCGGATATAGTCGGCGGCACGCTCCAGAGCATCGATATGCCGGGCTCGCGCGCTGAATGTGCCAGCGGCGTCGCTGCGATAACCGGCGATCGCCTTGAGGTGCTCTATCAGGAGCTCGATACCCTGCCCCGTCAGGGCCGACAGGCGAATCACCGTGACACCGTTTTCCTCAAGGTGCTCGGGTTCATCGGCGGTCAGGTCGATCTTGTTCTGAACGACTGTCACGGCGGTGTCCTCGCCGGCTACCTCGCGTATCTCCGCGAGCTGACTCGCCGAGTCGGCTCGAGTCTCCGTGACCCAGACGAGCCGGTCGGCTCCCTCCAACGCGCGATGCGCGCGGCGCATTCCTTCCAGCTCCACCGGGTTCGCCGACTCACGCAGCCCGGCCGTGTCGATGACCGTTACGGGCAGGCCATCGAGTGACAGATGCTCGCGCAGCGCGTCCCGTGTCGTACCCGGAATGTCCGTCACGATGGCGGCGTCGTAGCCGGAGAGCCGATTCATGAGGCTCGATTTACCTGCGTTCGGCGGCCCGGCGATGACCACGGTCAACCCGTTGCTCAGCACCGCGCCTTCCCGGGCCTGGCTCAATAATGTCTCTAGTTCCGCGATAGCGGCGTCAAATCCCCGCGCAAACTCCGACGTGTCGTCGAGCTCGAATTCCTCGTCGGGAAAGTCGAGCCACGCTTCCAGCTGCACGCGAAGCGCCGTCAGGCTCGCCTGCAGGTCGTGTACCTGCTCGGAGAAGCGCCCGTCGAGAGATCGGTAGGCGGCCCGGGCCGCTTCGCGCGAGCCGCTGTTCACGAGATCGGCGATGCCCTCCGCCTGGGTGAGATCCAGTTTGTCGTTGAGGAACGCCCGCAGCGTAAACTCGCCCGGCTCCGCCGCCCGGGCGCCCAGGCGCAACACACTACCGAGCAGCATATCGCTGATTACCATGCCACCATGACCATGGAGCTCGACGACATCCTCACCCGTGAAGGAACGCGGCCCCGGAAAGTACAACAGCAGGCCACGGTCCACGGGGTCGCCCGTGTCGTCCCGGAACTCACAGAGATGCGCTCGCCGCGCCTCGGGCGTGAGCCCGGTCAACTGTTCGCCGATCTCTCTCGCGCGCGATCCGGACAGACGAATAATCGCGACTGCGCCTTTGCCGGGCGGCGTCGCGAGCGCTGCGATCGTGTCATCGAGCTTGAAACCCAAGGGGCGTAATTCCCAGTCTCATCGTTTAGTCTTCAGTGTAAAGGATTCGAGGACCGTCTCATGAGTCAAGTACCCCCACCGTTCGGCGGCGATGAAGGCGCCGTCACCGCCAGTACCGGAGAGGAAGGGTTCCTCACCGAGATCAATGCTGCTGGACACGCGTTGCTCGGGGACGAGCCCGCCGCGGTCGGCGGCACCGATGCCGGCCCTTCTCCCTACGATCTGCTGAGCGCCGCGCTCGCGAGTTGTACGAGCATGACGCTGCAGCTATACGCGCGCCGCAAGGAATTTCCACTGATCCGGGTCACCGTGTCGGTTCGCCACACGAGAATTCACACTCGTGACTGTGCCGAATGCGAGACCAGGGAAGGCTGGATAGACGAGTTCCAACGACAGATTGCTCTCGAGGGAGATCTTGACGACGACGCCCGTCAGCGGCTACTGGCTATTGCCGACCGCTGCCCGGTTCATCAGACATTGACCAAAGAGGTTCGAATCCTAACGTCGCTGGTTAATTGATGTCAGCGACCGCGGCTCAGCCCGCGCCGATGACCTGATTTATTCGCCATTGCTGCAGTATCGACAGCGCGGTGTTTGTCAGCCAATAGAGCACGAGCCCGGCCGGGAAGAA
This sequence comes from Gammaproteobacteria bacterium, assembly GCA_036443505.1. GTDB lineage: Bacteria > Pseudomonadota > Gammaproteobacteria > Steroidobacterales > Rariloculaceae > SMWC01. The sequence continues at coordinate 4,510 of JAZFYK010000082.1, forward strand.
CGCAAACAACGCCGTGAAAGCCACGGGCATGATCTGCATGACTCTCGCTTGAACGGGATCGGGTGGCGCCGGATTCAGTCGAGTCTGAAGAAGCATCGCAGCCCCCATGAGCAATGGCAGTATGAAGTAGGGGTCTCGTACGGACAGGTCCGTAATCCAGAGCATAAACGACGCTTGCCGGATCTCGACGCTCTCGATCAACACCCAGTAGAAGGCGAAGAAGAACGGCATCTGAATCAGTATCGGTAGACAACCGGCTGCCGGGTTAACTTTTTCTCGCTTGTACATCTCCATCATCGCCTTGCTCAGCGCCTGACGATCATCCTTGTACCGCTCCTGGAGCGCTTTCATGCGCGGTTGCAGTTTGCGCATCTTCGCCATCGAGCGGCCACTGGTTTGTGTGAGCTTGTAGAACGCCAGCTTGATGAGCAGCGTCACAATGATGATGGACCAGCCCCAGTTGTTGACGAAGCTGTGCACCTTCGCGAGTAGCCAAAACAGCGGCTGCGCCAGTATCGTCAGCATGCCGTAGTCGACCGTCAGCTCCAGCGCATCACCCGTAACTGCGAGCTGGTCCTGCAGCTTCGGCCCGACAAATAATTGAGCGCGATACGTCATGCGCTCGCCCGGGGCAATCTCTGTGACCTCGCTGAGCGCTGTCAGCAGATAGTCCGAGCCGCGCCTGATCGCCTGATAGCGAACGATATCCTCGGCCGGAGGCACCGCAGCCGCGAGGAAATGATGTTGAATGCTGGCTAACCAGCCCCCGGCCAACGTCTGATTCACCGGCTCCGCGAGCAGATCTTCGACGTCCAGTTTCTCGTACTGATCGCCGTCGTAGAGGACCGGGCCCCTGAAGGAGTACGACGCTACCGAGGTGTAGGAACGCTCGACCGGCACGTGATGCCTGAAGAGTTGCACGTAAGGAGCGCCGCTCCACGGTACGTCCGATTGATTCTCGATCATCAACGCCAGCTCAACACCATACTGGCCGCGTCTGAATGTGTAGCTCTTCTGAGCACGTAACGGGCCTTCGTTCTGCCAGTCCAGCGTGACCACAAGCTCATCTTCATCGTCCGCCAGCACGTACTCGGACCTAGTGCTCGTGAACCGTGCCAGATGATTGGGCTCGTCTCCATCGGCAATGCCGCGGAATCCCGTCTGAAACAACCACCGGTTATCCGGCGTGAAATCGAGCAGCCGAATGGGCAGATCCGGATTGTCTTTATCGACCGGGTACGTGGGCAGGTCAGCCCTAACAAGATCGCCGCCCTGCGTATCGATCATCAGATCGAACACATCCGTGCGGACCCGAATAACTCGCTCGGGCGCCGGCGCTGGACGGTCTGGTGCCTCCGTCGGCGCTGCTAGCTCTGTTAGGGCCGGCAGCGAGTCGTCGGGCGGCTGGATTTCCGGCAGTTCCGGCGATCGCTCAGCGGCCGTTCCGAATTCCTGTTCGACCGGCGCCGCGATGGGTGTGGGCGGGTAGTCGGTCAGCCACGCACGGTAAGTGAACCACATCATCAAGAACAACGACATCCATACGAACAGCCTGATGTTGTCGACACCCACGTCAGTTCGTCCGCTTGGTAATACCGTCGAAGTGCCGCTGCAGGCTGTCGCGCAGTACGGTGTTCTCCGCCGCCGGTGCGCCCTTGTTCGCCAGGACGACAATATCCAGCGCCGGCAGATTCTGTTGGCAGCGAAACACTTCTCTGGCGAGCCGTTTTAGCCGGTTACGGTCTACCGCAAGTTTCGCGACACGTCGCGACACGGTCAGCCCCAATCGAGCAGTGTTAGTTTCGTTTCGGCGAGACAGCACTGTGAAATAACGATCGGAAGAACGCTTAGGTTGGGCAAAGACTTGGCCGAACTGCGCGGTTGTTCGCAAGCGCTCGAGGCGAGAAAATCCAGCCGGACGTCGCAAGGCCCTTCTTGAACTTGACGCCGTTACGGGGCCAGTCGTGCTCGGCCCTTGGACCGCCGTCGCTGCAGAACCTGACGCCCGCTCTTGGTTGCCATCCGAGCTCGAAATCCATGGGTGCGTTTGCGCTTGATGTTGCTCGGCTGAAAAGTTCGTTTCATGACGGGGTTGACCCTGATTCCGGTCCATGAAAAAAAGTTCTAGGCAAAACAATAAGATGTGCTGGAACGAGGGAGCAGGAAACTTTACGCGCGGCAACGGGTAGTGTCAATAGGGCCGAGCCGCGTTTAAGTTGTGGATAACTAGGGCGGTACCGTTATAGACTGAGGTCTCCCGCAAGGGTACGGGCGCCCAACTAAAACCAACGACAACCGACAATAGAACAACTACCGTGACAGCAAACTCGGCGGTGTATCCGTCCCTGTGGAATCAGTGTCTCCGGGCATTGGAACTCGAACTATCCGAGCAGCAGTTCCATACCTGGATCCGGCCGCTCCAGCCAATCGAGGAAGACGGATCTCTTAAGTTACTTGCGCCGAACCGATTTGTGGTCGATTGGGTCCAGGAGCATTGTCTCGAAAATATCCTTGCTGTCGTTAGCCCGGTACCTGTGTTTCTCGAGGTTGGGACTCGGCGTCCACCACTAGTCGCGCCATCCTCTATCCCATCGGCATCGCGGCCCAAGGGCCCGGTCCCCGGGACTCAACTCAACGCCAACTTCACTTTCGAGAATTTTGTCGAGGGGAAGAGCAATCAACTGGGCCGTGCCGCCGCGTTGCAGGTTGGCTCCAACCCTGGTCGCGCTTACAACCCGCTATTTATCTACGGTGGCGTTGGTCTCGGTAAAACGCATCTTATGCACGCTGTGGGTAACGTGATCCTCCAACGCGATCCGACCGCAACTGTCGCTTACGTCCATTCGGAGCGATTCGTTGGCGACATGGTACGTGGTTTGCAACACAACACTATCGCTGAATTCAAGCGTACCTACCGGTCTTTGGACGCCCTGCTGATTGACGACATTCAATTCTTTGCCGGCAAAGAACGTTCTCAGGAAGAGTTTTTCCATACTTTTAATGTGCTATTGGAGGGCCAGCGACAGATCGTGCTGACTTGCGACCGTTATCCGAAAGAAGTCTCTGGACTGGAAGAACGGCTGAAATCCCGATTCGGATGGGGTCTCACGGTAGCTATTGAGCCGCCCGAACTCGAAACCAGCGTCGCAATCCTTATGAGCAAGGCTGCGGCCGACGGGCATGTCCTCCCGGAGGAAGTGGCGTTCTTCATCGCGAAGCGGATCCGCTCGAATGTCCGCGAATTGGAAGGCGTCTTGCGACGCGTCATTGCCAACTCACAATTCACTGGGTTGCCTATTACCCTGGATTTCACCAAAGAGGCATTACGAGACCTTCTCGCATTACAAGACAGGCTGATGACGATCGACAACATCCAAAAAACCGTTGCCGATTATTTCAAAATGCGGGTAGCCGAACTCCACTCGAAACGTCGCAGTCGCTCCATCACTCGACCGCGACAGATCGCCATGGCGCTGGCGAAGGAGTTAACCAATCACAGTCTGCCAGAGATCGGCGATGCGTTCGGTGGACGCGATCATACGACCGTATTACATGCCTGCCGCCGGATCAAAGCACTGCGGGAAACAGAATCTCGTGTAGCTGACGACTATGGAAACCTGTTGAGAACCTTAACGGGATAATTGGATAACCTGTGGATAGGTTTACCGTTCGATTTTCTCCACAGATATTCCACAGGCTTCACGGTCAACATACCTACGATTGTTATCTATACAACTCATTGTTTATAAAGGAATTTATTAGGTTATCCCGTCATTTGGAGAGGACTAATAATAGTAATAATAAGAGAATTCATTAGGTATATGAGCTATGAAATTTAGCGCGTCACGAGAGACGATTCTGAAACCGCTGCATGCCGTTATGGGTGTGGTCGAGCGCCGGCAAACGATGCCGATCCTCAACAACGTCCTGCTGGTCATCGATGAAGGTAAATTGATGGTCACGGGTACCGATCTTGAAGTAGAGCTATTGGCGGAGACGGAAGTCGACTCTGGGTCTTCAGGAGAAATAACGGTACCGGGCCGGAAATTGCACGATATCTGCAAAGCGCTCCCTGATGATGTACGGGTAGACTTTTCAGTTAATGGGGATCGAGTGACCTTAAAGGCCGGTCGAAGCCGTTTTACTCTGTCGACGTTGCGTGCGGCCGATTTCCCGATAGTGGACGAAGTCTCGGCAAAACAGACGTTGCAGTTGGACCGCCAGGAATTACGGCATCTATTAGAGCAAACGCAGTTTTCGATGGCGCAGCAGGATGTTCGGTATTACCTGAATGGCCTGTTATTCGAGACTGAAGATCACACCCTCCGGGCGGTCGCGACGGATGGACATCGTTTGGCGTTGGCTGAGCTTCAGATGAGTGAGCCGGCGGAGCGGAACGAACAGGTTATCGTGCCCCGAAAGGGCGTGTTGGAGCTGCTGCGTTTGATGGAAGGTGACGGTGAAGTCAAGTTAACACTTGGGGCAAACCATGTACGGGCGCAGATCGATAGTATTCGATTCACGTCGAAGCTTATCGATGGCAAATTTCCGGACTATGAGCGGGTGCTTCCGGCCAAACCGGAGAACATCGTGAAGGTAGACCGAAATTTGCTGCGACATGCGCTGCAGCGCGCGGCAATTCTGTCGAACGAAAAGTATCGCGGGGTAAGGCTCGTGCTAGCTGAAAACAGCGTGACGATTCAGGCAAATAACCCCGAGCAGGAGGAGGCGGAAGAGTTTCTGGAGGTAGAGTACGACGGTGAGGCGATGGAGATCGGTTTCAACGTCAATTATCTCCTGGATGCATTGAGCGCAGTCCGCGAAGATCAGGTTGAAGTCGGGTTAGGCGATACGAATTCGAGTTGCGTGATTCGGGGACCGGATACGGAGAATAGTAAGTTTGTTGTCATGCCGATGCGCCTGTAGCGCGTCGCTTTCGATCGATCGGTCTTAACGTGCCTCTAAGTCAGGTACGGCTTCAATCTTTCCGCTGTCTAGCGGCCGTTGAGCTGGAACTCCACGCCGAACGCAACTATCTCTTCGGTCGCAACGGCGCCGGCAAGACCAGCTTGCTCGAGGCAATTTACGTGCTGGGTCGGGGCCGGTCCTTTCGAACGCGCCAAAACAGGCGGCTGATACGGCATGGTGACGCGGGTTTCTCCGTATATGGTGAGCTTGGCGGCGAGGTGGTTAAGCATCGTCTCGGGGTGGCGCTTGGGGAGGAAGGGTTGAAGCTTCGGCTCGACGGCGAGGCGGCGCCTGGGATGGCGACGCTGGCCCAGATCCTGCCCGTGCACGTCATTGAGCCCAGTATTCATCGCTTGATCGAAGGGGGCCCTGGAGAGCGGCGACGGTTCCTGGACTGGGGGGTGTTCCACGTGGAACCAAGCTATCTCGATTGCTGGCGACGCTATCGGCGTATCCTTGGTCAGAGGAATGCGGCCCTGAAGCAGGGCCAGGGCGTTCGAGACTGGGATCAGGGCTTCATCGAAGCGGCGGCCGTCGTTGATGAGGCACGGCGGCGGTATGCGGAAAAACTGGGGGCCGCTTTGGCCGGTCTCGGGGAAAAATTGCTTGGCAGCCCGGTCGAGATCGAGTATCGCAGCGGCTGGCGTAGCGGCCTGACGCTAGCGGACGCACTGACTGCCTCGGCGAAGAAAGATCAAACGGCCGGTATAACCCACGTTGGGCCTCATCGGGCGGATATGGCTGTCAACATGGGCGCCAGAGGTGTCCGGGAGGAAGTTTCGCGCGGAGAGCAAAAGCTTGTCGCGGCGGCGCTGATTCTGGCCCAGATACGCGTGTCGGCCGCGGATCGCGAGCACGGTGGCGTACTACTCGTCGACGATCCGGCTGCAGAGCTCGATCAGACCGCGTTGGAGGGGTTGCTGGCGGTCCTCGAAGGGCTACCGGCTCAACTTGTCCTGACCGGGCTCTCGGAAGCCCGGCTGCCGCCGGCGGGAGATTTCCCGGTGTTCCACGTGGAACAAGGAAAGGTCGCACTGGTGGTATAATGGATCGGTTTTGCTGGGAGGCCGTTTTCGCGTGAGTCAAGACGACTATACTTCTAGGAATATCAAGGTCTTAAAGGGCCTTGAGGCAGTCAGAAAACGCCCGGGGATGTACATCGGAGATACCGATGACGGTTCCGGACTCCATCACATGGTTTTCGAGGTTGTCGACAACTCCATCGACGAGGCGCTCGCCGGCTTTTGCCACGAAATTAACATCACGATTCACTCCGATGAGTCGGTCACGGTCACCGATGACGGCCGCGGCATTCCCGTCGATATCCACCCCGAGGAAGGCCGCTCAGCGGCGGAAGTCATCATGACGGTCCTGCACGCCGGCGGAAAATTCGACGATGACTCCTACAAGGTTTCCGGCGGACTGCACGGCGTCGGCGTGTCGGTGGTGAATGCGCTGTCTGAGACCCTGGTACTGACCATCGAGCGTGCCGGTAAGGTCTATCGTCAGCACTACGCCATGGGCGACCCGTTGGCGCCGATTGCCGTGAGCGGCGAGACCAAAGGAACGGGCACCACCGTGCATTTCAAGCCCAGCTCGAGCATTTTTACCAATATCGAGTTCGACTACGACATCTTGAGCAAGCGCCTCCGGGAATTGTCTTTCTTAAACTCCGGGGTTCGGATCACGCTGACGGACGAGCGCGACGGCCGTAACGATGTGTTTCAGTATAAAGGCGGTATCCGAGCGTTTGTCGAGCATCTCAACCGGAACAAGACGCCGATCCACCCGTCGATTGTACATTTCGTGGTAAGCCGCGCCGAGGTCCAGGTCGAAGTCGCTCTGCAATGGAACGACGGTTACCAGGAAGGGACCTTCTGCTACACGAATAACATTCCCCAAAGGGACGGCGGCACGCATCTGGCGGGGTTCCGCGCAGCGCTGACACGGACGCTCAACGCCTATATCGAGCGAGAAGGAATCGGCCGAAAGGAGAGAGTCTCGACCAGTGGCGACGACGCTCGCGAAGGCCTGACAGCCGTGCTGTCCGTGAAGCTGCCGGATCCGAAGTTCTCCTCGCAGACCAAAGACAAGCTGGTATCCTCGGCAGTGAAAGGTACCGTCGAGTCCGTGGTCAGCTCCCAGCTGGAAGCGTTCCTGCTCGAGCACCCGAGCGAAGCCAAAGTCATCGTCGGCAAGATCATCGAGGCGGCGCGAGCCAGGGAAGCCGCCCGCAAGGCACGCGAGATGACGCGTCGAAAAGGAGCCCTGGATATTGCCGGGCTTCCCGGGAAATTGGCCGATTGCCAGGAAAAGGATCCGGCCTTGTCGGAGATATTTCTCGTCGAGGGCGATTCCGCGGGCGGGTCGGCCAAGCAGGGCCGAGATCGCCGAAGCCAGGCGATTCTGCCATTGAAAGGCAAGATACTGAACGTCGAAAAGGCACGTTTCGACAAGATGTTGCAGTCGCCCGAGGTCGGGACGCTGATCACCGCGCTCGGCTGTGGAATCGGGCGGGCCGATTTCGAACCCGATAAGCTTCGCTATCACCGCATCATCATCATGACGGACGCCGATGTCGACGGATCGCATATCCGGACACTCCTGCTGACATTCTTCTATCGGCAGATGGTCGAACTCATCGAACGTGGCCACGTCTACATTGCGCAGCCGCCGCTGTATAAGATCAAGCGGGGCAAGCAGGAATATTATGTTAAAGACGACGCCGAGCTGAACGAATTGATGCTCGCGAGCGCCATCGAAGACGCTGCGCTGCACGTTAGCCCGGACGCTCCGCCGATCAGGGGCGAACCACTCGAGAAACTGGCGCTTAAGTACATGGAGATCAAGGGCATCATCGAGCGCTGGGGACGTCGTTACGATGACAATGTACTACGCGCCATGATGTGGTTGCCGGAGATGACCGAGAGCGATCTGGATGATGCCGAGGCATTTCAGTCCTGGTGTACGCAACTCGAAAATCGCCTGAAGCCTCTGAACAGCACCGGACCACGCTACCATGTTCGCATTCAGCAGCAAGAAGGTGAGGCCGACGCTACCATCGCCGTCGATCGAGACCACCACGGCGTTACGACGTTGAAAGTCATTCACCGGGGGTTTTTCCGCTCCCCCGAGTACGAGCAGATCGCCGCCATCGGCGCGGAGCTCAAGGATCTCCTGCAACCTGGCGCGTTCGTGTCACGAGGCAAAGAGCAAACGGAAGTCGATAGCTTCCCGGACGCGATTGACTGGCTCATGAGTCAGGCTAAAAAAGGGCAGAACATTCAGCGCTACAAGGGTCTCGGCGAAATGAATCCCGAGCAGTTGTGGGACACGACTGTGAATCCCGAGACGAGGCGTCTAATGCAGGTTCGCGTCGAGGACGCCGTCGCGGCGGATGAGATCTTCACGACACTCATGGGCGATCAAGTCGAACCGCGGCGTGAGTTCATCGAGCACAACGCGTTGGCGGTGGCGAACCTCGACGTATAGTCCGAGGGCCTAGCGCCCCATTGCGGCAACGGTGGACTCTATCCATTGCTGAACTTCATCGGTTAGCTCCCTGGGATCGCGGCCGTCCGTCTGGATCGGCGCGCCGATGACCAGCCGTATGGTTCCCGGACGCTTGAGCCAGCCGCGCCGCGGCCAGAACTCACCGGCATTGTGTGCGACGGGGATGACAGGACGGCCGGTTTCGATGCCCAACAGCGCCCCGCTTAGCCCGTAGCGCCGGACCTGCCCGGGCGCAACTCGGGTCCCTTCCGGAAATATCATGATCCAGTAACCCTGCTCAAGAAGTTCGCGCCCCTGCACGATCACCTGCTCGACAGCAATGCGGCCCGCCTTACGGTCGATTGCGATAGGCCGTAACAGGCTTATGACCCAGCCCAGGATAGGTGCCCACAGGAGTTCCCGCTTCATGACCCAGGTCTGGTGCGGAAAGATCGCGAATTGGGCGATCGTTTCCCAGGAGGAAGAGTGCTTCAGGAGGACGACACAATTGTCTCTCTGAAGGTGTTCGGCGCCTTCGACTACGTAATCCAGGCGACACAGTACCTTCAGGAGACGAAGTACATTCTCGGCCCATGCGACCGCCACGCGATAAGTCAGGTTGCCCGGGAATGGCCCGGCCAGCAGGGCGACGACACCGTAGATAAGCACGGAGCAAAACAGGTATGCAGTAAACAGTAGCGACCCGAGATAGCGTGTTATCAATCTCATCCGCCGCGTTCCGCAGTCAATGCGCTCACCGCACTGGCGAGGTCCGGGTAGGCTTCGACCTCGGTATCCTTCAGCGACGCCAAAGTCTCTTGCCCGTAACCGGTGAGGACGAGTATCGGCCTTGCGCCGACCCGACGCGCCAATTCTAGATCGGCGATCTTGTCGCCGATCAATGGTATCCCGGCTAACGAGACGTCGAAGTCAGCCATGATCCGATCCAACAAGCCCGGCCGGGGCTTACGGCAATGACAGTCGTCATCGGGAGTATGCGGACAGTAGTAAATCCCGGCGATCGTGCCGCCCACGGCTTCGACAGCGGACATCATCTTCCGATGAATTTCGTCGAGCACGGTCTCCGAGAACAGACCACGGCCGATGCCGGACTGGTTGCTGACGACGACGACGCGGAAGCCCGCCGCGTTCAGCGTGGCGATTGCGTTCAGGCTGCCGCTCAGCGGCCGCCACTCTTCCGGCGTCTTGATATAGTCCTCGGAGTCATGATTGATGACCCCGTCTCGATCGAGAACGAT
>JAZFYK010000083.1:0-2608 GCA_036443505.1 Gammaproteobacteria bacterium
TGCGCGGCCGTTGGTCTCTATCTGCGCAGCATCCCGCTCCTGATCGGTGTCCTGTTCCTGATGGGAACGCAGTCGTCGCTGTTCGGTCCGGTCAAATACGGGATACTCCCGCAGCTACTCGATGACGAGGAGTTGATCGGCGGCAATGGACTCGTCGGCATGGGGACCTTCATGGCCATCCTGCTCGGTACGGCGATTGGAGGCTTACTTATCGGCATCCCGGACAGTGGCACGATTGCGGTCGGCATGATCGTCGTCACGGCTGCGTGCATGGGCTATTGGATCAGTCGCAGCATCCCCCCGGTTCCGACCGTCGATCCCGGCCTCAAGATCAATTGGAACGCACTGACCGAGACGTGGCGAATCATCGAATTCACGCGTCAGAGCAGGACCGTATTTCTGTCGGTGGTCGGCATCTCGTGGTTCTGGTTCTTCGGGGCGACGTACCTGGCTCAAGTCCCGAATTACACGCGTGTGGTGCTGCACGGGAACGAACAAGTCGTGACGCTGTTGTTGGCGCTGTTCTCGGTCGGTGTCGGCGTGGGGTCGTTGCTATGCGAGCGCCTGTCGGGGCGCATGGTGGAACTCGGCCTCGTGCCCTTCGGCTCGATCGGTCTGACGGCGTTCGGGATCAACCTCTCTTTCGCGTCGCCGGGCGCCGTTACGGGAGAGCTATTCGGCGCGATTCAATTCTTGCAGTCGCCGGGAAGCTGGCGGGTTGCGATCGACATCACTTTGATCGGTGTGTTCGGCGGTTTCTATGTGGTCCCACTCTACGCGTTAGTGCAGCAGAGGAGTAAAGCCAGCCATCGCTCCCGGATCATCGCCGGCAACAATGTTCTCAACGCGCTGTTCATGCTCATATCCGCTGTGATGGCAGTCGCCGTACTGGCGGCGGGCTTCTCGATTCCTGAACTGTTGTTGCTGACGGCCGTGCTCAACGGGTTCGTCGCGATCTATATCTATACGCTCGTGCCGGAGTTCCTGGGACGATTCATCGTCTGGATCCTGATCCACACCATCTACCGGATCCGTAAAGAGGGGCTCGACCAGATCCCCGAGCGCGGGCCCGCGATCCTGGCATGTAACCACGTGAGCTATGTGGATGCTGTCGTGATCGCGGGCTGTGTCCGCCGGCCGATACGATTCGTCATGCATTACAAGATCTTTGAGTTCCCGCTGTTGCGCTTCGTCTTCCGAACTGCCGGCGCAATCCCCATCGCCAGCAGAAAAGAAAATCCGGAACTACTCGAGCGGGCGTTCGAGCAGATAGCCGATGCCCTGGACAAGGGTCATCTCGTGTGTATCTTCCCGGAAGGACGTATTTCGAGCGATGGTGCGATGAGCGTCTTCCGTCCTGGAATCGAGCGCATCGTCCAGCGTAACCCGGTACCGGTTATTCCGATCGCGCTCCGGGGTCTGGCAGACAGCCTGTTCGGCCGCGGCAGCGGGCGGTCGCTGCGCAACTTTCCGTGGCTGTTGTGGGCCAAGATCGCGCTGATCATCGGCACGCCGGTCGTTCCCGAGGCCGTGACGGCTGGGAGCCTCAGAGAGGCCGTTGCCGGTTTGTTGCAGGACCCAGAGCAGTAGCAGAATGTCCCCGTTTCTGTCATACAATATTCGGGTTGGGTTTCGGAGTGACCGGGGATGAGTTCGATAGCGCTGCTGGCGACGTTCATGGCGATTCAAGGCCAGGCGTTGCAGCTTGACCAGCCCCATGAAGCCGGCCTGACATCTATCGAGGCATCGTGGAGCGATCGGCGCATACCGTACGTTCGCGTTGACGATCGCTGGCTGTCGGTCATCGGCATCGACCTCAATGCCGGCGAAGGCGAGTATCCGCTCGAAGTATCGCTCGAATATGAAGACGGACGCGTGGCGACGCGCACCGATCTCATCCATGTGCAAAGCAAGAGCTTTCCCACGACCGAACTCACGGTCGCACCGGAGTACGTGCAGCTGAGCGCGGAGAACCAGGAGCGAGCCGCCCGGGAATCCCGGGAGATCGGTGCGATCTACTCGAGGCTGACACCTGAGGCGTATTGGACGCAGCCGTTCCAGGTGCCGATTCCGGGCACGACGGGCGGTCGGAATTTCGGCCACCGGCGGGTCTTCAATGGTGAACCACGCGCGCCGCATTCGGGCGCCGACTTAACGGCCGCTACCGGCACGGAGATTCTTGCCGTGAATGCGGGCCGCGTCGTGATGGCCAAGAATTTATTCTTCAGCGGTAACGCGGTGTTTATCGACCACGGCCTGGGCGTCTACTCGAGCTACCTGCATCTGTCCGAGATGCTCGTAGAGCCGGGCACGATGGTGGAACAGGGGCAGGTCATCGGGCTCGCCGGCGCGACGGGACGGGTCACGGGCCCGCATCTGCATTGGGGTGTGCGCATCCTGAGCGCGCGCGTCGATCCGTTCTCGCTGTTGAGTCTCGGGGATACTACGCCGTAGGAGCGACGGCCGCGTCGCGATTAGGGCCGCTCTCGTAAAATACAATCGAAGTCAAGCAACTCGCCGTCATAGCGTGCCCAACGTTTCTCGATGACCCATGGTTCCGCGAGCATGACGGGATCGGTTAGCGACAGGCGCAGCGTGAGGTAAGTAT
>JAZFYK010000084.1:0-4392 GCA_036443505.1 Gammaproteobacteria bacterium
CTTTCACTGGTGCTCCCGGCTCGACCGCTTCTGTCACCGGCGCTTCCGGCTCGGCGGCTTCCGTCACCGGCGCTTCCGGCTCGGTCGCCTCCGTCACCGGCGCTTCCGGCTCGGCCGCTTCCGTCGCCGGCACGTCCTGTTCGACCACTTCGGTCTCAGGCGCATCCTTCACCGCCACTTCGGTCTCGGGCGCGTCCTCTTCAACGAGCGCCCGCTTGGCTGGTGCCTTCTTGATCTTGATTTTCCTGCCGGCCGCCTTCTTCGTCGCCGCCTTCCTGGTCGTCGTCCTGGCCCCGTCCTTCGCCTCCTGTGCCTTCGGCTTGCCTTCCTTATCGAGTTCTACGAACTCGTCATCACCGGTCGGAACGGCTGGGATAGACGCCTTACCGTCCAACACCGCGTCGGCTATCCCATGTGCATAGAGCTGAATCGCCCGCATGGCATCGTCGTTGCCGGGGATGATGTAGTCCACGGTGTCGGGAGAACAGTTGGTGTCCACGACAGCGATCACGGGGATACGAAGCTTCGCGGCCTCTTTTATCGCAATCTCCTCATGCCCCACGTCGACGATAAAGACGGCATCCGGTAGGGATTCCATCTCCTTGATGCCGCCGAGCGTCCGCTCGAGCTTGTCGCGCTCTCTGGTGAGACCCAGAAGCTCTTTCTTCGTGAAATCGGGATTGCTCTCGTCCTCTGTAATCTCCTCGAGATCCCGTAGACGCTTGACGGACCGCCTGATGGTCTTGAAATTCGTCAGCATTCCACCCAACCAACGGTGGCTAACGAAGGGCATGCCGCTACGCTGAGCTTCCTCTTGAATCGCTTTTTGCGCTGCGCGCTTCGAGCCGACAAACAAGACCGTGCCGCCGTCGGCGACCAGCTTACGCGTGAACTCGGTCGCCTCGCCGAACAACGGCAGAGTGCTCTCTAAATTGATTATGTGAATCCGGTTGCGCTCACCGAAAATGAAGGGTGCCATTTTCGGATTCCAGAAGCGGGTTTGGTGGCCAAAATGCACTCCCGCTTCCAGCATCCGGCGCATGGTGACGTCGGTCATGGAAACTCCTCTGTCGGGTTAGTCCTCCACGTACCCCCGTCGACAACCGTCCACCCAGTCTGAGGGAGGAAAGCACCCAGCCGCGGGTACAGGCACGTGTGTGAATTAATTGCCTCTAGGGCGCGCGCTTTATACCATAGCTGTGTAGCAGCAACAATCGCTCTACCCCGGGCTTCGCGGGGTAGAATCCCCCATCGACTAAGATTTCCCCCTTGCCGCGGGATCGCCCGATTGCATGAACGTCACGATTAAAACGCCCGAGGAGCAGGATAAGATGCGCACAGCGGGGAGGCTCGCGGCGCAGGTGCTCGACATTATCGGTGAGCAGATCCGGGCCGGCGTCTCCACGGATGAACTGGACCGCATCTGCCATGACTATATCGTCGACACGCTCGACGCGATTCCGGCACCGTTGAACTATCGCGGCTTCCCGAAATCGATCTGCACGTCCGTCAACCATGTCGTGTGCCACGGAATTCCGGGCGAACGCCTGCTTAAGAACGGCGACGTGTTGAACGTCGATATCACGGTCATCAAGGATGGCTATCATGGCGATACGAGCCGCATGTTTTTCGTCGGCAAGCCTGAGGTGTTGGCCGAGCGGCTCGCGCGTGTCGCATATGAAGGCATGTGGCTGGGAATTGAGGAGGTCGGGCCGGGCGCCCGCCTGGGCGACATCGGCCACTCGATCCAGCGTCACGTCGAGGAAAACCGATTCTCGGTGGTCCGTGAGTATTGTGGCCACGGCATCGGCCTTGGCTTTCATGAGGATCCACAAGTCCTCCATTACGGCGAACGCGGCACGGGCATGGAACTGATGCCCGGCATGACGATTACCGTCGAGCCGATGGTGAATGCGGGCAAACGTCATGTGAAGCTGTTGAATGACGGCTGGACCGTCGTGACGAAGGATCACTCACTGTCGGCGCAGTGGGAGCATACTGTGCTGGTCACCGAGTCGGGCCGCGAGGTCCTGACGCTGGGCGACGACGACCGGAGCGCGTGAGTGAGCACCCTCTCAGAATCGATCGACCTGCCGCGAACCGACACGGGTAGCGCCTCTGTCGATCCGGCGGCGCTACGCGAATCGCTGGCGGACCCCGATCGCCCCATTCAGTATTTTCGCGACTGCCTCGACCGTGCGGACCGACGCCTGGCCGAGCGTTTCCGCGACAACGTCGCCATCGAGAAACTCGTACAGCAGCGGGTCCTGACCGTGGACGAGGTGATCCTGGCGGCGTGGCAACACTTCGCGACGGGCAGCGAAGACCGGGCCGCGCTCGTGGCCGTGGGCGGCTACGGCCGTGGCGAACTCCATCCGCACTCGGATATCGACCTCATGGTCTTGCTCGAGCGTACCGGCGATGTGGACATCGACGAGCCGATCGGCCAGTTCCTGACTTTTCTATGGGACATCGGCCTTGAGGTGGGCCACTCGGTTCGCACGCTGGATGACTGCGAGAGTCAGGCACGCGACGATCTCACGATCGTGACGACACTGATGGAGGCGAGGCTACTGGCCGGGTCCAGCAAGTTGTTCGAAGCGTTGGCCGAGCGTATCAAGCCTGCGCACATGTGGGATTCGGCGGAGTTCTTCCGGGCGAAGCTCGACGAGCAGACGGCTCGCCACCGCCTCCATGACGACACCGCATACAACCTCGAGCCCAACGTCAAAGGCAGCCCCGGAGGCCTGCGGGATATTCAGATGATCGGCTGGCTGGCGCGGCGTCACCTGGGTACACACGACCTCGCAGGACTCGTCGAGCACGGCTTCCTGACACCAGGCCAGCTCAGAATCCTGCTGACCGGCCAGGGATTGTTATGGCGTATCCGGTTCGGGCTGCATCTGCTCGTTGGACGTCGAGAGGACCGGCTGCTGTTCGACCACCAGGTCAAGCTCGCCCAGATGCTCGGCTACGAGGACGCGACCTATACGCTGGCCGTGGAACAACTGATGCAGCGCTACTACCGAACGGTGATGGAACTCAGTCGCCTGAACGAGATGTTGCTGCAGTTGTTCGAGGAAGCGATCCTCCTCGACCCGGAGGCGCCGATCACGGTCATGGGGCCGCACTTCCAGTCGCGGAATGGATACCTGCAAGCGGTCGACGCGGACGTCTTCGTCCAGGACCCATCGGCATTGCTCGAGATCTTCCTGCTCCTGGAGCAGAATCTCGATCTCAAGGGCGTGGACGCCCGGACGATCGCGTTAATCAAGCAACACGTCTGGCTGATCGATGAAGAATTTCGCCAGAATCCGCGCAATCAACGGCTGTTCCTGGATATCCTCCGTGCCCCCCAGGGAGTGACCCGCACGCTCAGGCGGATGAACACCTATGGCGTCCTCGGGCTCTACATCCCGGCGTTCGGCCGAGTCGTCGGCCGCATGCAATACGACCTCTTCCATGCCTACACGGTCGATGCGCACACCTTATTCGTCGTGGAGAACCTGCGGCGGGCGTCACTCTCCCGATTCGACGACGAGCATCCCAACTGCAGCCATGTCATGCAGTCGTTGCCCAAACCGGAGATCGCGTATCTCGGCGGGCTTTTTCACGACATCGCCAAAGGCCGGGGCGGCGACCATTCGCGGCTCGGTGCGGTCGATGCCGAGGCTTTCTGCCTCGAACACGGCATGAGTCGTTACGATGCTCGGCTCGTCGCGTGGCTCGTACAACATCATCTGCTGCTGTCGATGACGGCGCAGAAGAAAGACCTCAACGACCCGCAGGTGATCAACGAATTCGCGCAGACGGTCGGTGACGAAACGCACCTGGCCTACCTGTATGTGCTCACGATTGCGGATGTCCGCGGTACCAATCCGAAACTATGGAACTCCTGGAAGGACACGCTGTTCTGGGAGTTGTACGAGTTGACGAAGCGCGCACTGCGCAGAGGTTTTGCGCATCCGATCGACGCCGAGGAGCTCATCGCTGAGACCCAGGCTGAAGCGGAGAAGCTGCTTCGCCGCGACGGGCTCCTCCCGGAGGACTGGCAAAATACCTGGTCGAACTTCACTCAGGAGTATTTTCTGCGCCATCGACCGGAGGAGATCGCATGGCATACCCGGGTCTTCGCGGACGCTGTCGACGAGAACCCGATCGTCGTGGATGTCAACGACGAGCTGGCTCCCGGCCTAACCGCACTCATGGTCTTCGCGCCCAAGGAGTTGCGGTCGTTCGTCCAGACGACTGCCGTACTGGACGAGCTCGGCCTGACGATCGTCGACGCGCGGATCGTGCCCATGAGCGACGCCCAGACGCTGAATACCTATTTCGTCCTGGAGAACGACGGCAGCCCGATCTCGGAGGGCCGGCGCCTCGAGGAGATCCCCG
>JAZFYK010000085.1:0-3484 GCA_036443505.1 Gammaproteobacteria bacterium
GAGGCCAGCCTGGAGGCGATCGAAGCCGAGACCGAAGCGATGATCGACGAGGCGACCGAGACGGCACGCAACAGTAAGCCACCACCAGAAGATATCGCCCACATCGATCTATGGGCGGACGGGAGCGCCACATGGCGGAACTAACCTATAGAGAAGCCGTGAATGCGGCCATTTCCCAGGAGATGCGCCGGGATCCGAACGTCGTCTTCCTCGGCGAGGATATCGCGGCTGCGGGCGGCGTGTTCAAGACCACTCAGGGACTGCTGGAGGAGTTCGGGCCGGAGCGTGTTCGCGATACGCCTATCTCGGAGCAGGCGATTATCGGCGCGACGATGGGTGCGGCGATGACGGGCCTGCGACCGATCGCGGAGATCATGTTCTCCGACTTCTTCGCGGTGTGTTGGGATCTCGTAGCCAATCAGATCGCCAAGACCCGCTATATGACGGATGGGCAGTGCAGCTTCCCGCTGGTCATCAGAAGCGCGAATGGGGGCGGCAGCCGTTTCGGCGCACAACACTCGCAGAGTGTCGAGAATTGGGCCATGGCCATCCCCGGTTTGAAAGTCGTCGCGCCGGCGAATCCCGCGGACGTGAAGGGGCTATTGGCCGCTTCGATCCGCGATCCCGATCCCGTGTTGTTCTTCGAGCAGAAGTCTCTCTATGCGACCAAGGGTGACGTCCCCGACGATGAACACGTCGTGCCGCTGGGCGAGGCGCGGGTCGTGCGATCCGGTAGCGATGTCACGATTGTGGCACTCGCGGCGATGACGCTGCGAGCAGAGAAAGCCGCGGAGACTCTGGAGCAGGAACATGGCATATCCGCGACCGTCGTGGACGTCCGTACGCTGGTGCCTCTCGATACCAAGACGATACTCGAGGAAGTCAGCAAAACCGGGCGGCTTGTCACAGTCGAAGAGAACCCACGTCTCTGCGGCTGGGGGGCGGAAGTGGCATCCATCGTCGCCGACGAACTGTTCTGGGATCTGGACGGCCCCATCGTGCGGGTGACGACGCCGCACATACCGCTGCCTTCGGCCGATGCACTCGAAGATGCCATGCTGCCAAGTCCGGCTAAGATCGTCGATGCCGTTCGGCAGCTTGTTGACTAAATCTGTCGGTCATGGACATTCTCATGCCTCAGTTGGGAGAGACCGTCGTCGAAGGTACGATCGCGGCCTGGCACAAGAAGGTCGGCGATACGGTCGCCAAGGACGAGATTCTTCTCGACGTAGAGACGGATAAGGCGGCGATCGAGCTTCCGGCGCCCGAAGCGGGCGTCATTACGGCGATCCATGTCCAGGAAGGCCAGACCGTGGACGTTGGCGTCGTTCTCGCGGTCATCAACGGTCCGGATGAGGCCGAAGTCGCCACCACCGAAACGATCAAGCCCGACCCGGCCGCGATGCGAACGGCCGAGTCCGCGCCCGCGGCGGTTCCCGACGAGCCAGAGCCCGTGCCGCAGGATGCTGCCGAGCCAGAGCCCGCGCCGCAGGCTGTTGCCGAGCCTGAACCAAAGTCCAGCAAACGGCTGCGTCTCTCGCCGGTCGTGCGCCGGATGATCGCCGAGCAGCGACTCGATCCCTATCAGATTAAGGGCTCGGGCCGCAATCGACGCATAACACGCCGCGATGTGGTCGCGTTCGCCGACGCCCAGAAGACGGTGCCGCCGCAGGCGACGCGATCGTCTGCGCCGGCTCGACCCGCTGCGACGCAACACGCGGATGGTGAGCGAGTACCCTTCAATCGTATCCGGCGCGTCACAGCGGAACACATGGTTCGTTCCAAAGCCACGAGCCCGCATGTCCTGCAGGCGGTCGAGGTGGATTTCGGCAACGTGGACGAGCTGCGTCTACCGCTTCGTGAAGACTGGCGACGCGACAACGGTTTCTCTTTAACCTATTTACCGTTCATAGCCCGCGCGACGTGTATGACGATACGCGACTTCCCGCATGTCAACGCCAGCGTGGATGAGGACGGCCTGGTCGTTCACGGTTCGGTGCATCTCTCAGTTGCCGTGGCTTTAGGTATCAAGGGTCTCGTCGCACCAGTGATCCGGGACGCGGGCGCTTTGACGGTGCCGAGCCTCGCGAGGCGGATCTCCGAGATCAGCGCGCGCGCGCGCGACGATGCCCTTGGTGTCGACGATCTTGTCGGCGGCACCTACACGCTGACCAACAACGGCTCTTTCGGTACGCTCATGACGGCTCCGATCATCAACCAACCGCAGGTCGCCATCCTGTCCGTCGATGCGATCAAGAAGCGGCCGGTTGTCATCGAAGACGCCGAGGGCGACGCGATAGGTATTCGTCCTATCGGCGTCCTGTCGCAGTCGTTTGATCACCGCGCGATTGACGGCGCGTACTCGGCAGCCTTCCTGGATCGACTGAAGACGCTGCTGGAGCAGCAGGACTGGTCGGCCGAGTTCTGACCGGAGCGGCTCTCATTCGTAACTCGTACGATGACTCATAGAACGAGGAGCTAACGACATGGAAGAACCCTGGTTCTCATGGTGTTTCCTGGTCGGGCGTATCTTCCTCGCGCTCGTCTTTCTCGTCAGCGGGATACACAAAGGGATCTGGTATCAGAAGGCGCTGGTCGAGTTCCAGGAAGCACGTATTCCATTCGTCAGCGTTGCCGTCATCGGGACGGTCGTCTTGCACATCCTGGCGCCTGCCTGCTTGATACTAGGCATCTTCGTCCGGGAGTCGGCGCTCGCACTCGCAGCCTTTACGGCCCTGGCGACGTTCATAGTCCATGACTTCTGGAATCTCTCCGGAACGGACCGGCTCATCAAGAGTCGTGTCGCGATGGCTCACCTAGCCGCTATCGGCGGCTTGTTATTGCTTGCGGCAGCCGGCCCTGGCCGTTTCGTCGCGTTCAGCTAGCGCCGCTCACTGCGCTCAATGTAGGAGCGACGGCCTCGTCGCGATCTGTCGTCGCTAATAATCGCGGCCAGGCGGCCGCTCCTACGAACGCACTAGCCGCTTGAAACCCATCCAGGTTCCGGTCAGCGCGCCCAACGTCACACCCGCAAGCAGCGGCAGCATGAGCAGGTCCCAGATCGGGCGACGCCGCAACCATTCGGAGAAGTCTCCGCGGTGCAGGCCGAGAAAGAGCCAGCGGGATAACTGCCTATTGCTGTCCGAGGCGAGGGCCAACTGGCCGCTGACCCGGTCGAGATAGACACGCTCACCGTCCTCGTACTGGATTCGATACACGGGAAAGGATTTCTCGTCGTGATGGCTGTAGTAGTAAGCGTCACCCTCCGTCAGCCAGCCCTGGTCGCGAATCTGTTCGCCGGGTCTGACGACCGCGGCAATCTCGGCGAAAGACGAGTCGGCCAGGGGCTTCCTGTGTAACGAGTCGGCGTCCAGGCGGGCGCTATCGCCGTCGCGGTCCCAGGCAAGTAGATAGGGCTCACCGTTTAGTATCGATCCCTCCAGGCGTGTTGTGCCGCGGGGCAAGGACATGGCCGCGAGGCCCC
>JAZFYK010000086.1:0-4251 GCA_036443505.1 Gammaproteobacteria bacterium
GTCTTCTCTGACGCCGTAAATCCTCGACGAAACCTTCGACCCATCGCAACACCCTCCATCTCTCCACATAAGACAAAGTGTTGCGTCGACCCATTGAGACCACCGGGTCAAAGCGGACGTCGGAGGATGGGGTCTTGGGCGTCTGGGTTTAGCCATAAGCGGTCATACTGGTATCATTCCAACAGCATGGATATCCGGTCCTTGGTCGTTAGTCTCCTCAGCGAGGGAGACAGGGCTTGGAGCGGCGCCCTGCCGCCATACTTGCTGCCGAATTGGTCGGCTACAGCCGAGTCCCCATCGGTCGCTTCGCCGTGGCGCAGAAGATCGCCTAGGCGGGCTTTGGATAGCCATTGCCGTCGCGCCCCGCATTCAGGATGTGCGCGACTGGACATCGACGTTGTCTATGTCGGCGGATACAGCACCGAGGCCGGTCTCATCCTGCGCCAGGGACGCCATCAGGGTTTTGAGGCCCAGCTTGTCTCGGGCGACGCGTTGACCAACGATGAGTTCTGGATGATCACAGGCCCTGCGGGCGAAGGTACACTCGTGATCTTCGGCCCCGACCCGCGCGCGAATGCCGCGGCAGCGCCGGTCGTCAGGCGGTTTCGTGGCCAGGGCTTCGACCCGCTAGGATATACGCTGCATACCTATGCCGCCGGAAAAGGTATGGGCGCAGGCGGTCCGGAAGGCCGGGTGCGCGTGCTCGCCGACCGCGGCCCTGGAGGAGCGGGGTCTGGAGTACATCCTCGGCGTGCGCGAACGTTCCACCAAGGAGGTGCGCGAGGTGGTGCTGGCCGATGAGGTGCCCCTGGTGACGATCACGGTCCCCCGGCAGAAAAGGCCCGACACCGAATTGCAGGCCAAGCAGGCGCGGCTCGGCAAGGTGCGCTACATCGTCTGCCGCAACCCGGCCGAAGCCGAGCGCGACGCCGCCGGGCGTGGCTTGCATCCGTCAAGCAAGCCGAACGGAGAGTGGGCTCGGAACCTCTCGCGTCGACCATTTGGTGAGCCTTACAATGCGGCGCAGAATGCGCTAGCATCGTCGATGGTTGGGAGCGGTCAACTGGAACCTGCGCGATCATCGGTGATTAGGTGAGGCGCCCGGCACGTGCCCGTCGATGCGCCTCCTCCGATCGCAAGTTCAAATAGGGGGCCGACGATGCTTCGCAGCGTAATCTCCTTCGTTCTCTCTGCCCTATTGCTGTCGAGTTGGGGCGCCGGTGCCCTGGCGCAGACGCAAGACACCATTCGTCTCACCAACGGCGAGTGGCAGCCCTATCTGTCACAGGATGTGGCTCATCACGGGTTTGCCTCGCACGTCGTCACCGAGGCTTTTGCGCAGGTCGGCGTCGATGTCGAATTCGGATTCTTTCCTTGGGCACGGTCCTTCAAATTGGCGAAGGACGGCAAGTGGGACGGCTCCGTGGTCTGGGTGGACTCCGAAGACCGTCGAATTGATTTTCTCTATTCGGACCCCGTCGTACCTTCGAGATTTGTCTTTTTCCACCTCAAGAATACCAAGTTCGATTGGGACACATACGAGGACTTAACCAACGTCAGGATCGGCGGGACATTGGAGTACGCCTACAGCAAGGCGTTCGACGAAGCCGAAGCAGCGGGCATTATCAAAACGAATAGGGCTCCAGATGATGAAACTGGGCTGAGGAAACTGTTGAAACGGCGGATCGAAGTGTTTCCCGGTGAGGTCATGGTGACGTACGCACAGATACGCGACACCTTCACAGAAGACGAAGCGGCTCTGTTCACCCACCATGACAAACCGATACACGTTCAACCCATGTACCTACTGCTGAGCAAGAAGGTTCCGACAAGCGAACAGATGCGCGATCGGTTCAACGAAGGGCTCAGGCTGCTCAAGGAGAGCGGGAGATACGATCAGATCATCGCCGACGCTTTGGCCGGAAAATACGCAAAGCCGAAGTAGCCCGTTCTATTCCATACGGTTCGCCCATGAAATAGCGAACACCTCCGCGGTTGGCGGTCCCGTCATGGCCGCGAACGCGTAGAGGCCGAATTGCGGAAACGGGCAGATCGAAAGTCGCCGCACGTCTAATCGTAGCCGCCCGTGCGCAGATCCTCCTCCATCTGCGCATAGATGCCGTTCGCACGGATTTTGGATAGCCCCCGGTTGAAAGCCAAAACCGCCTCTGCCGCGTCGCCGCGATTCCTGTTGAACAAGAGATGCGCCTGCGATTCGATGAGCGCTTTGGGGTGAAAGGTTATGGTTGCGGCGACCTCGGGATCAAACTTGTCCCGCAACAGCTTCGCCCCGACCACGGTTTCCATCAGGAATAGATCGATGCGGCCTTTGAGCAGCTTCCTGAAATTGAGCTCGTCCGTCGAGACGACCTGAACATCCAACTGCTCGGACTCTTTCCCATCCCACACCTCCTGGATGTAGGTATATCCATCCGTGATACCGATACGCTTATCCTCGAGATCGTCGAGGGTCTCCCAGTCGTCCAGAGGGTTACTGGTGAGGTGAAAGAATACCGTGTGCTCCAAAATCAAGGGGTCACTGTAAAGAAAGTCCTTGGCGCGATCGTCGCTGTAATACCAGTAGGATGTCGCGTGAAACTTGTCCCCGGTCTTGGCGGAATTATAAGCGCGCTTCCAGGAAAAGTAGGTGAACTCGACCCGGTAGCCTTCCTGCTCGAACGCTTCGGAGATGACGTGATTGGTGAATCCACCACCTTTCAGGTGTTTCGACGTGTAGGGCGCGTATTCGCCGCTTGTGATCTTGATCGTTTTTTGGGCGAGCGCGTCCCCCGCACCGAAAAGCAGCAGCGCGAGTACGACCAGCCAACGCATTTTCGTTCCCCTCCCTTGCCTGGACGCCTCGGATCGCGAGGTGCCGGGCAACGTCCCCCAGGATCCGCCAGATCGCTCTTCGTGATTGCCTTCGATACTAGCACGGGCCACCAGCAGAAGACTAGATCCCTGGCCGTAGTGGCGCTTGGACGCACAGGTGCGTTGACGATAGACTGCCGTGAGCATCGTCCTGAAGGTGGGTGCGCAAGATGACAGAGAAATCCGGCTTCTTCACTCTTCGAACGATCCGGGCGAAGTTCCTGGTCCTGATCATCCCCCTCGTCCTGATTTCCACGATAATTGTGTTCGGGCTGTTCGAGTTCAATGCCCGCCGCGAGGCCAACCTGCGACTGCACGACAAGCTGGACAAGCTGGTCGAGATTCAAAGCTCGGTCGTGGCCGAGTCCTTGTGGAACGTGGCCGACGAGCAGATCAAACTGATTCTTGCGGCTCTCGCGATCGATCCGGATGTCAAAGGGGCGGTCGTGTTCGACGAGGACGACCTTCCTGTTGGCATGGCTGGACAAACCGACCGGATGGACGAAGAGGCTTTCTACGCCGACAAGGAAATCGTCTACGTCTATGACAAAGAGCCGCAGGTGATCGGCGGGCTGGCGATCTCGCTCACCGACGCGCAGATCCGCGCTGATTCGCGGACGCGTCTGCTGTTGGCCAGCGGCTTGGCCGGCTTCCTCCTGCTTTCGGTGGTGTCCAGTGCGCTCATCGCCAACCGCCGGACCATCGGCATCCCGCTGGAGCGGCTCCTCGAGTCGATCAACCGTTCGCAGCACGAGGGCGAACGCACGCCCGTGGACTGGCGGAGCCGGGACGAGATCGGTGACGTGGTGTCCGCCTTCAACGAGATGCAGGAGCGCCAGCAGGCCCACGAGGCCGAGCTTCGCGACGCGCGGGACAAGCTCGAACAGCGGGTGGAGGAGCGGACGAAGGCGCTCGCACTTGCCACCGAGCAAGCCAAGAAAGCCGAAAGGCTGGTCACCGACGCGATCGAAAGCATCTCCGAGGGCTTCACCTTGTTTGACGCGGAGGACAAGTTGGTTCTGTCCAACAGCCGGTACGACGAGCTGCTCTATCCCGGCTCCGTCGCGCCACAGCCGGGGGATTCGTACGAGACGATCATCATCAGATCGGTTCGCGAGGGACTGATCGAGGATGCCCAGAGCGATAAAGACTCATGGCTCGCCGAGCGCCTGGAACGGCATCGCAATCCGTCCGGTCTCCATGTCCAGCGCCGCAGCGGTGGCCGCTGGCTTCAGATCAGCGAACGCAAGACCGAAGACGGCGGCATGGTTGCGGTCTACACGGACGTCACCGAGCTCAAGCGGACGGAGCAGGCGTTGCGCGAGAAAACGGAGTTCCTACAACTGACCGAGGTGATCACGCGTGCGGCAAACGAGGCGG
>JAZFYK010000087.1:0-11730 GCA_036443505.1 Gammaproteobacteria bacterium
CGCGTTTCCGGCGATCCTCGGTCACGAAGGGGGCGCGGTGGTTGAAGAGATCGGTGCCGGTGTCGGCAGCGTACGGCCGGGCGATCACGTCATACCGCTATATACGCCCGAGTGCGGTGAATGCGACTTCTGTAACTCGGGAAAAACGAACCTCTGCCAGGCAATACGGACGACTCAAGGACAGGGTGTGATGCCCGATGGTAAGACGCGCTTCTCCTGTAACGGCAAGAAGCTTTTGCATTTCATGGGCACCTCGACCTTTTCCGAGTACACGGTGCTACCGGAAATTGCCGTGGCCAAGGTCGCGCAGGAAGCGCCCCTGGAAAAAATCTGCCTACTCGGTTGTGGCATTACGACGGGAATCGGTGCGGTGCTGAACACCGCCAAGGTCGAGCCGGGATCGACCGTCGCCGTGTTCGGCCTCGGCGGCGTGGGCCTAAGCGTGATTCAGGGCGCCGTCATGGCCCGAGCGGGCCGAATTCTCGCAATCGATATCAACGCCGACAAGGAAGAAATGGCCCGTCAGTTAGGCGCGACCGACTTCGTCAATCCGAATGAATACGATGAGCCGATTCAAAGCGTGATTGTGGAATTGACAAACGGTGGCGTCGACTACTCCTTCGAAGCTGTCGGCAACGTGAATCTCATGCGCGCGGCACTGGAATGCTGCCACAAGGGTTGGGGCGAAGCCACGGTCATCGGCGTGGCAGGTGCAGGACAGGAGATCAGCACTCGGCCGTTCCAACTCGTCACGGGGCGCGTCTGGCGCGGCAGCGCGTTCGGTGGCGTAAAGGGGCGCAGCCAGCTACCGGGTATGGTGAACCAGTATCTGTCCGGCGAGATCAAGGTCGATGAGATGATAACTCACACGATGGGGCTCGAGGATATCAATAAAGCCTTCGATCTCATGCACGAAGGTGCGAGCATTCGCTCGGTGATCCACTTCTAGCAATCGCGACGAGGCCGTCGCTCCTACCGCGTTCGTAGCGTAATCATCGTGGTAGGAGCGGCCGCCTTGCCGCGATATCAGCGTTTGTAGCGTAATCATCGTAGTAGGAGCGGCCGCCTGGCCGCGATATCAGCGCAGGTCGAATCTGAACGATACACCGGCGTAGGCGTTGCGCTCCGGACCGGGCTCGTAGTACCTGCCGCCGAACGCGTTGATTCTCACGTTGGCGTTGTAGCTCTCGTCGAACAGGTTGTTGACGCCGACAAACGGTGCGAGAACCACTGAGCCGACGACTCGCTCGAAGCCGAACCTCAAATTCGTCAATGAATAGGCGTCGTTGGTCGCCGTGTTGGCATTGTTCGTGAATTGCTCATCCACGTAGAGTGCGTCCAGGGCGCCGAACCACCCGGACGGATGGTCGTAGATCACTTCGCCGAACAGGACGTTCTCAGCGGTTCCCGGCAGCGTATTGCCTGAGAAGTCATTGCCGTTCTCGTCGACGAACCGATCGAACTTAAAGTCCGAATAGGTATAGGTAAAGGTCAGGTTAAGCCGATCGGTTGGTTGGGATACGAAGGCGACCTCCAACCCAGACCGACTCGACTCCCCCGCATTGACGAAAAAGTCTCGGCCGGGGCTGCTGGGAATTTCGAATGGAATGAGTTCATCCTCCACGTCGATCTGAAAGACCGCCAGTTCATAGCGGGTACGCTCGCCCAGCCCTCCGCGTAGGCCGACCTCCACGTTCGTGGCGATCTGTGGCTGGAGCGTCGAGTTAAACCCGCCGCCACCGGACGGGTCGGCGAGCTCCGTCGTCGTTGGGGTTTCGAAGGACGTGGACAGTCGGCCGTAGAGATTTAACGTTGGCGTAAGACTAACGAGTATGCCGAGCATCGGACTCACTTCGTCCAGAGTCCGTGAGCCGGAATCGTCGCCGTCGCTCAGAAAGTAATCATCGACCTGGAAGTCCAATTCGTCGAATCGGACGCCGAAGGACAGCTCCAGATTATCATTCAGCGTAAGTTCGTTCTGGGCGAATATCCCCTTGCTCGTGACCTGCTCGTTCTGATCCAGCGTCAGTGCGCCCCGATCGCCGAGGTTATTATCGAAACGGCGCCGGTCATCGTCCTGGTCATCGATGTCCACTCCGACGATCCAACGGGTCGGCATGTCGCCCCACATGCCGGAGTAGCGATAGGTCACGCCGAAGCCGGCGAAGAAGCGCTCAAATTCTACGGCTCCGCCGCCAGTGAACGGTAGCTTGTTGCTGAAGTCGCGCCAGCCGTAGTAGTTGCGGGCCGTGATCTCATGACTCTCGCCCAACGGTACGGTATACACGAAACCCAGGCGGGTCTGTTCGAGGGCCTCGCCCGCGTCGAAGTTGACGTTCTGATCCCGCGCCGAGCGCGGGGCTGCCGCGGCTTGCGCCGCATTGACACCGCCCGGGTCGTTGGATAGCGGTTGATCGGTGTGATTGACGGCGATCAGGAAATTGCTGTCTGCGCCCAGGGAGAAATTGAAGCGGCCGCTTAACTGGGTATTCTCCGCCTCGCTGTGATCCCGATAACCATCGAGCGCGGAGTCGGAGAGGCTGACAAAATAGTCCAGTCGTTCGGTCCGGCCACCGGCCTTCAGCTGGACCTTGTGAAAATCGTAAGCACCGATTGCGAGTCTCGCATCCACATACGGAATCTCTGGTCCGCTCTCGGACGTAACGCTTATCACGCCGCCGGAGGCGTTGCCATAGAGCGAAGAACTCGGCCCGCGGATGACCTCGATCTGACGCGTTGCGCCCAGATCGATGCTGTCTACCTGTCCCTGGCCGTCCGGCAAGGTTCCCGGAATGCCGTCGACGATAATCCTGATGCCGCGGATCCCGAAACCGGAACGGGCGCCGAATCCTCTGATCGCAATACGGAGGTCCTGAGCGAAATTGTAGCGGTTCTGCATGAACAGGCCGGGGACTCTGGTCAGCGCCTCGTCGAGGCCAAGCTGTTGCCGGCCAAGCTGGATCTCGTCCTGGCCCACGACGCTGACTGCCGCCGGCACACGGTCCAACGGCCCGCTGAGACGGGTCGCTTCAACGATGATCTCCTCCAACTCTCGCGTGTTCGCCTGTGCGGTCTGTTGGGCGGTGAGTGTGCCCGGTAGAAGCAGGGCGCCGAGCCAGCACACCAGGCAGTTCATCGAACGGACTGCCGTCTTTTTACTTAATTGCATACCGAACTCACAGTTTTGCGACTTCGTATCATGACCGATACGACGGCGGGGCCGCAACGCATGGGGTTCGATCACGGACCAGAATACCATTCGTTTAGCCACTCTCGGCGGCCGGCGGCTGGCGATCATCTTGGCATTTATCCAGGCCAGCTTGGGACTTCTCCAGGTTTCTGCAGAGATTCTTCGTATACGGATCCGCTAGTGTTGCGTTGTAAGTCGCATGAAGGAATTAAACAGGAATTGAACCGATGAATACCATACGAGTAATAGCAGTTGCCATATTGACGTTGACCGGGTTCGCGGCAGTCCAAGCGGACGAAGTCGTTCCTGCCTGGCGCACCGATGGCTTCATCATGGAGGAGGTCGTGGTCACGGCTAAGGCGCCGGACTACAGCTTCATCGGCGAGATCGTCGTCACAGTGGTGCCCCCGCAGATCGACGTGGCTACAGTCGCCACGCAAGAGGTGCCCGAAATTGAAGTGACGCCGATCCCCGTGACTGAGGAAATCGTCGCCTCCGCTCATAGCGAGGACGATACGACTCGGCTTGCGACACGACTTCGGAATCTGCGGGACTTACGGCACTTCTAAGTACGGCACGGATGCCCCCCCCAGGGGAGGCTTTCGAAGCATGGCTTCGGGGGCTTCCCCTTTTTTTTACGCTCGCAGTCTTCGGTCTCTCGTCGCCAGACTCTCAGGCTTCGCCTTCGAGTGCCCGCCCGATGACATAGAGGACGTTGTCCGTGTGGGCACGAGTCTCGATATTGCCTCGACGCTTGCTGTCCATCATCCGCTCTATCGTCCGTAGGTGATACAGCGCCATCGACTGCGACGGGTAGTCGTAGCTGTCGTTGCCGGTAGCGACGTCGATCAGTCTTGAGACGTACTCCAGTTGCAGGTTCTGCCGGAACGTGTTGACGTCGCCGCGCAGGTCCTCAGCGAATATCGCGTCGGTGAGATCGGTCATGAAATCAGCCAGCGGATACTCGTTGCCGAAGAGCCTGGAGTCGGTGATGCGAGTCATGACGGTCGGGTGCAGCAAGTGCGCGAGGACACCTCGTTGCAACGCCAGTATCCACTCGTGGACTTTCGGGTCTTCGGTCTCGTTATAAAAATTCCAGAGTCGCCTCTGTTCCTGGAGGTGGCTGTAAAGATCGGCGGAGGCCGAGAGAGCGTCCGGCGCGAACAAATGAGTGGCCAGGCCGGCCATCACCCGTCGCTGATCCGTGAGACTCACGGGGACGAACGGGGTCTCCGCACCGGGCTGGCCAACCACGGAACGATTGATATAGACACCGCCGATGTACCGCGACAGCACCGTAATCGAGCGAGAGAACTGCGCCAGCATCACGACATAGGCGTCCCGCAGTTCGTGGTAGGACTCGCCTTCAGTCGTCTGCTTCTCGCGGGCAATGCCCAATAAGCCTTCAATGAGGGTGAGCCGTTCTTCGGCGTAGCCGATAGGATCGCTGGTCATGTCATACCAGAGGATACGAGGATCCATCGCCCGACCCGGTCGCGCCATAACATGGTCGTCGGTACCGAATAGCAGTGCGGGCTCCGTCGAGCGAATCGCTATGTTGGAGAGTCGCTGCGCTTCCAATATCGGGTCGTCCGAACCGACGGAGTAACTGTAGTTCACGACCCAGTCATCGTAGGGGCCGGGCCGAGTCGTGAAGAATTGCGTGTGCTCACGCCCGGGCGGCGCGATGTGGATATCCGTGTAGTCCATCACGGATGCGTAGAGCCCCGCCTGGTTGATGGCATCTCGATCATAGGACTCGTCCAACGTCAACATCTGAGAAGACGCGAAGTTATGGGCGAAGCCCAGCGTATGGCCGACTTCGTGCAGGACGAGGTCGATCAGGAATTCTTCCGTGACCTGGTCTTCGAGTGCCGGGTCCATGTCCAGCGCGTTGATTGCGAAGCGACCGAACACCTGGCTCAGTTGCATGTCATAGCCGAAGGAGCAATAGCCGCCTTGCGGCTGAAATCCGGAGGCGGGCACGGCGGACGCCTGAACCCCGAGACTATCCAGAATCTGCTGGACCCGGACACGCCGGATCACACCGGCGTACTCGAGCATGATGTCGGCGCCGAGAATCTGTCCGGTAAGCGGGTTCGTGAATGACGGACCGTAGCCTGAAAACGGTGGGTTCGGCGACGAGGTCCAACGCAACACGTTGTAGCGGATGTCCCCGGCGTCCCAGTCCGCGTCGTCAGGCTGGACCTGGACTACCAGGGCATCCTTGAATCCGATGCTCTCAAAGGACTGGTTCCAGGCAAGCACGCCTTCCCTGATAGCGTCCCGGAACTCCAGCGGAGTCGTGTTTTCTATCCACCAGGTGATCGGCTCCACGGGTTCCGACAATGCGGCTTCGGGATCTCTCTTGACGAGGTGCCAGCGCTGGACGAGGTCGCGGTACGGGGTCGGGCTGTCATCGGTCAGGTCGGTGACCTGCTCCGCGAAGTATCCCATGCGGTGATCGGTCAAGCGCGGCCGGTAGTCGTTTTCCGGCATGGCGATCAACGAATGTTGCACATAGATACTCACGTAGCGGCTGTCGGTTATGTCCGAATTGCCCGAGACTACGGGCGCCGGATTCTCGTAGACATACTCGACGTGTACGTCGGTGTTCAATGGGTAGTTTTTAATCTCCGTGATCTTGCTTTTGTCTTTGCTTAGAGTGCCGAGGCGGAAGGTGTCGCGGGACTCCTCGTCCGGGTCCGGTGAAGCCTTGATCTGATTCAGGGTTTCGTCGACGAAAATATTGTCCGCATTAATGAGGATCCGGCCGCTGTCCTCGTCCTCGGCCAGTATGCTCTCCGAGACCAGCAACGCCGTGCTGATGTTCGCAGCGGCCGCTCGGCTCAGTGGGTTGTCGGGATCGAAGTAGAAGGCCGTATTCTCCGAACGAATCTCAATCTTGTCGAAATGGCGGGTTAGAGACAGCACCCGGTTATCGCGGTAGTTTCCCCGGAAGTGCCCGCCCTGTACGACACCATCGGTGCTGACCGCTATGTAGATGTAGTCCTGATCCAGTTGCTCCGTGCCGATCTCGAGATAGCTCTCGCCCGTATTGCGATCCCGATACATCGTGAACAAGCCGTCGAAGCGATCGCTGTCCTCGGTAATCTCAGCGATGGTTTCGATCTCCGTCTCGTCGTCCTCGTCGGTCTCGTCCGCCTCCTGGGCGACGAGCGGGCCGGAGAGTCCGGCGATGCCGAGCAACAGAGCCGTCGGCAGGTATTCTGGGTTATTCATGATCTCGATCTCCGCGAAGGCCTGGAAGCATAGATAATCCGGGCCCGATGGGCCAGCGTGAATTCCGGGGAGTATCACGGCACACTAGCGCCTTATCGGATTGCCTCTCGAGGCGGATAACGAAAAGAACAAGCCATGGAGATGATTCCTCTCGCCGAGGTCTCCGCATTCGTCCAGGTCGTCTTCGTCGATCTCGTACTGGCCGGGGATAACGCCATCGTCGTGGCAATGGCCGTGGTTGGGCTGCCGAGGGAGCAGCGGGCCCGCGTGCTGATTATCGGCATTGCCGCCGCGACGCTCATGCGCGTGCTGTTTGCTCTGATGACGGTACGGCTCCTGGATGTGCTGGGACTAAGCCTTGCTGGGGGCGTTTTGCTCCTGTGGGTCAGTTGGAAATTTTGGCGGGAGCTCAAGGAGCAACGGGAGGAGGACCAGGCCGCCGAGGATATCGACGACATCGTGCACGGGGTCCCGCTCGGGCATCCTGACGCCCCCACAAAGACGATGCGCCAGGCCGTAATCCAGGTCGTGGTTGCGGATGTATCCATGTCACTGGACAACGTACTCGCCGTGGCCGGGATCGCGCACGACTACGAATGGGTACTCGTTTCGGGCCTCGTTCTGTCGGTGGCATTCATGGGCCTGGCGGCGGCGTTCATCGCTCGTCTCCTCGCCCGCTACCATTGGATCGGGTTCCTGGGCCTGGCCGTGATCTTCTATGTCTCCCTGAGGATGATTTGGGAAGGCGGGATGCAGATCATCAGCACAATCTAGCCGTCACGGACAGCTCGGACTCAGTCTAGATTCGGCCTGACCGTGCCGGACGTGTTAGACTCCACCGACACTCGGGGTGTTGCAGTTAAGCAACAGCCTGAGACCGAATTGGGGAGTGGCGTTCACATTAGACAGCTGATCGCTGTCAACCTCGAGGGGCGGCCCGTAAGCGCCCCTTTTTCTTGCCAGTAACTCCACGCGGACGGGCTCTGTTCGATTCCCGCGTATAGTGGCTAATCACGCAGCTGTTCGGCAGATATCATCGCCGGGTCCGAGTAGCGTCCTGACGCGAAAAGAAGAAGGTAACCCGCCATGCAATATAAAAATCTGAATCGTTTCGTTTTGCTAAGTATCGGAGGCCTTGCCGTCGGCTCCGCTCCCGCCCAGCAGCCCCAGGATTGGGATGCGGTAGAACTCAGCATCCAGCACGTGGCCGGAAGTATTTACATGCTCGAGGGTCAAGGCGGTAACATCGGATTGTCGATCGGAGAGGACGGCGTAATCATGATCGACGATCAGTTTGCGCCTCTTACGGATCGGATCGTCGCCGCGATCGGCGAAGTGTCCGACGAGGAGATTCGTTTCCTGATCAATACCCATGTCCATGGCGATCATGTCGGGGGCAATGAGAATCTCGCCGATCGGGGCGTGCTCATTTTTGCCAACGACCGGGTCCGCGTGCGGATGGCCGAGGGAATCCGTGGGGGGCCACCGTCGCCCCACGGCGCATTGCCCGTTGTGACCTTTAGCGACACGGTAACGCTGAATTTGAACGGCGAGGAAGTACACGCCTTTTCGGTGCCGCCCGCCCACACCGACGGCGACAGCTTCATCCATTTCCGCGGATCCAATGTGCTGCACCTCGGCGACGTGTTCAGGACGAACAATTTTCCCTACATTGATGTGGAAAACGGGGGCACGTTGTCCGGCACGCTCGAGGCCCTCGCGGTCGCGATCGGAATGGCAGGACCCGATACTCTGATCATTCCAGGCCACGGCGCCGTGTCGACGCGTGAAGACGTCGTCGAGTTTCGCGATATGACTCTTGTGGTCATGGATCGCGTGTCGAAACTCATCGATGAGGGTAAATCTTTCCGCGAGGTTGCGGCTGCCGGTACGACGGCCGAGTTCGAGGCTAAGTGGGGTGACCCGGAACGTTTCCTCACGGGCCTATATCAGGATCTCGGCGGTCAGGATTAGTGTCGTTATGCGGGCTAGCTCGCGAACGAAACCACGAGTCTGCATCTATATCCCGATCGACTCGTCCGGGGAGTCTCATCGACTGATCGAGGAAGCCGGCTGCGAGTTGGTTCTCGGCGATGGATCCTGGCGGAACGGGATCGACGGCGACAAGTTAATGGAAATTGCCCAGGGGGCCGATGCGCTCATGGGTGCCACGATCAAGCGTACGCCGATAGAGCGCTCGTTCCTCGAGCGGTTGCCGGACCTGCGCATCATTTCCAAGTATTCGATCGGCGTTGAGGACGTGGATCTGGACGCCGCCACGAAGATGGGCATCCTCGTCACGCATTGTCCGACGGAAGCCAATTGGGGTGGTGTGGCCGAAGGGACGATCGCGTTTATGCTCGCGCTGCTGAAGCGAATCGGGGAGCGGGATCGACACGTCAAGGAAGGTGGCTGGCGGGATCCGTCGTTGCTGGGCACCTATCTCGGGGCACGCCAGGACGGCCACGCGGGAATCACGGTCGGGATTATCGGGCTGGGTCGGATCGGCGCGCGCGTCGCAGATCTGCTGGCACCTTGGCGTGTACGGCTCCTGGCGTGCGATCCGTATGTGGATGACGCTCGGTTCGTCCACCACAACGCCTGCCGAGTGGATCTGGAGACCCTGCTAACGGAATCCGATGTCGTCACGCTGCACTGCGATCTGACCGCCGAGACGCGGGGGCTCATCAGCCGGTCACGACTAGCACTCATGAAACCGTCCGCGATACTGATCAATACCTCGCGTGGCCCCGTGGTGGATGTTGACGCGTTGTGTGACGCGCTGGAGGAAAAAAAGCTGGCGGGCGCGGCTCTGGACGTGCTGCCCCAGGAACCGCCGGCGGCAGACGATCGGATCCGCGGCATGGGTGAGAATGTCCTGCTCTGCCCCCATATGGTCAGCGCGAATGTCCCAGGGACGCTCGAACCCGCGATTCCCTGCGCGACCGACGCGACACTGGCCGCTCTGAGGGGGGAAGTGCCGGAGCACGTTTGTAATATGGACGCGATTCCACGCTGGCTCGATCGTTTTGGTGACATCCCGCTCATCTGACCCGCGAACAATTTGGTCGTGGGCGCTCTACGACTTCGCCAACTCGCCTTTCACGACCTTGGTGGTGACCTTTGTCTATGCCACTTACTTTACACAGGCAATAGCGCACGATCCCATCGCCGGAACGGTTCTCTGGTCCCGAGCCATCGCCTTGACTGCGGTCGTGGTCGCCGTCTGCTCGCCGATTCTCGGTGCGCTAGCGGACCGCGGCGGTTATCGCAAGTTGTTCGTGTTGTTATCTACACTGTTCTGCGTGGCCGCGACCATGGCGCTCTACTTCGTGCTGCCCGGCCAGGTATGGGCTGCGCTGGCGCTGCTGGTCGCGGCGAACGTCGCGTTCGAATTTGGCACGGTCTTCTACAATGCGTTTCTTCCAAACCTGTCGCCGCCCGAACGTATCGGCCGTGTCTCGGGCTATGGCTGGGGACTGGGCTACCTGGGCGGATTGCTGGCGCTCGGAGTCGCGCTCGTGACACTGATTCAACCGGACGTGCCGTGGTTCGGTTTCTCGAAAGATGCAGGCCAGAACATACGTGCGACCAACTTGCTGGTAGGGGTGTGGTTCCTGATCTTCAGCCTGCCGTTGTTCCTGTGGGTCGATGAGCCGCGCCCGCGCCACACTGACGGGCGTCGAGTTGTCGGCGCGGCCTTCTCACAGCTCAGGCGGACGCTGCAGGAGATCCGCAAGTATCGCCAGGTAGTTCGGTTCCTTATCGCGCGGATGGTCTTCAATGACGGCCTGGTCACGATATTCGCATTCGGTGGGATCTATGCTGCCGGGACGTTCGGGTTCTCGCTGCAGGAAGTGCTGGTTTTCGGAATCGTGCTGAATCTCACCGCCGGAGTCGGTGCGCTTACGCTGGGCCACCTCGACGACTGGATCGGCGGCAAGCGCACGCTGATAATTTCGCTCGTCGGGCTATTTGCGGGGACGCTGCTCGCTGTCGTTGCGCCGAGTAAATTATGGCTGTGGGTCGCCGGCATCGTCATCGGTATCTTTATCGGGCCGAACCAGTCCGCGAGCCGGTCTCTGATGGCGCGCTTCGTGCCACGGGACGCCCAAAACGAGTTCTTCGGCTTCTTCGCATTCTCCGGCAAGCTAACGGCATTTCTGGGGCCGTTGTCGCTTGGTCTCCTGACCCAGTGGAGTGGCTCGCAGCGGGTCGGTGTGTCCGTGGTCCTGCTGCTGCTCGGACTCGGGCTCGTGCTTCTAGCGACGGTCGATGAAGAGGAGGGAATGCGGGTTAGCCGTCTATCTCCTCCCACGGATCGACATCGATGATGCCAACGGGCACCGCTGTCTCGGCATCGATGATGAACGCGAACGATCTATCTCTCCCGACCAGCGGGACGTAGGCCAGGCTATCGATGCTTGCGTCCAACGTGTCGGTTAGTCTCGAGATCTCGGTCCGCGACTCGGGTTTCCTCTCGAGCAGTTCAGCGAGACCCCTGGCACGCGCAATGACGTCGGCGCTGCGGCTTGCGTAGGGGCTCCAGAATTCTGGTCGCCGCTCTATATCGGGCCTGCCCTCGAACAGTACCTCCTGGAGCAGTCTCTGGAACACTTCCGAGTCCTCGGGGAGACTGGCTACAGCAAGTATCGGGCCGATAAATGGCTTTTGTCGCAATTCTTCGTACTCGATCATCGAGCTGTCGACATCCTTATAAGCGAGAACCTCAAATCGATCGACTGCGAACACCGAATAGTAGGGACGCTCCTGGTAGATGACCGTGCCGCCGTACAGAAACGCTACGAGTTGAATCGTGGCGATGATCGACAAATCGAAGAGGAGTCCCGGTTTGCGCGGCCTGAAGAGGATTAGCGTCAGCAGGGGGCCGAGGATGAGATCCACTCCGACGAGAACTCGGAGCACGCTAGAGGCGCCCTTCGCCGCGAAGTAGGGCGCCGGGTACCAGACGAAGAAGACCAGTGCACAGAGCGTCCCGACCACGAGGGCGCTACCGGAGAGATGGATCACGAACGCGTGCAGCTTGCTGATTTCCAGCAGGCTCTGGCGTCGAACTGCTTGATCCACCCCGATAGTGTCCATAGCCCGTTTGTTTAGCTCAGCCCCTCGCCGATTTCAATAGACCCGGTCAGAGTTTGGGGGATGTGCGCCCGGATAGTCTTGCGAGCGTCGTGGGCGAGGAGCGTGCCACGGACGGCCTGAAGCGACGAGCTCACGATCGAGCCGAGCCATGGACGGCGAGGCGAGATTGAGTCGAGCAAGAGCTATTCGGGTGC
>JAZFYK010000088.1:0-4244 GCA_036443505.1 Gammaproteobacteria bacterium
CGCTAGACGAGCTCCGCGTCCGAGCGGATTTCCACGAGCGCCGGACCATCGTGGGCGAGCGCCGTCTCGAGCGCCGCGTCGAGTTCGTCGGCTTTGGTGACTTCGACGCCCAGCGCGCCGCAAAGCTCGGCGTATTTCGCGAAGCTCGGATTGTGCAGGGACGTCTGCCAGACCTCCCAGTTACCGACGCGCTGCTCCTTGCTGATCTTGCCGAGCTCGTCGTTATTGAGCAGCACGTGCGTAATATTCATGCCGTACTTTACGGCCGTGGTGAGCTCCGCGAGGTACTGTCCGAAGCCGTCGTCGCCCGAGACGGACACGACCTGCCGGCCCTTGAAGCGTGGGTCGGCTTCCTGGGTTGCGGCCCAGGCACCCATCGCGGCGGGAAACGAAAATCCGATCGAGCCCAGATAACCCGACATGAGCACGGCCTGGCGGGCGCACTCGAAGTAACGGCCGAAACTGTAGGTATTGTTGCCGACGTCGACGGCGATAATGGCGTCGTCGTCCACCTGCCGGGTCATGGCCGCAAAGATCGAGGCGGAATTCACCCCGCGGCCCCGTTCGTCGGCCACGCGCTTGTCTTTCTCGGCGCGCCAGATCGCCCAGCGATCGGCGAGATCCGGGCGTTGATCCTGCGCCGACGTCCCCTTCGCCAGGCGCTCCTTGAGCAACTCGCAAGTCACGCCGATCTCGCCCCATACCGGGACGTCCACCGCGTGGAATTTACCGAGGATCATCGGGTCGAGGTCGACCTGGATCGTCGGTTTCTTGGGCGTAATACCCGTATGGTTGCTGAAGCTCGCACCGAACACGAGCAGGCAGTCGGATTCATTCATGACCCAACTCGCGACGGGCGTGCCGCTACGCCCTAAGACACCCGCGGCGAGCGCATGATGATCGGCGATCAGGCCTTTGGCCTTGAAGGTCGTGACGACGGGCGCGGTCAGCAACTCGGCCAATTCCACGACACGGTCCATCTGGAAACGGGCGCCGTGACCGACGATGATCACGGGCCGTTTGGCTTTCTCGAGCAGTGTCACGGCCTTGTCGACCGCCGCGGCCGGCGGCGCTATCTCCAGCGCCGTCACGCGGCCCTCGGGCCCCGTCGCCGGGGCGCCGTCCGCCGCGGGCAACGACGGCACCTCGTCCGGAAAAATCAGGTGTGAGACGCCGCGGTTCAGGATCGCACTCTTGCACGCCAGGTTCATGAGCTCGGCGTGCTTGCTCGTGTGCAGGACCGGCTGCGACCACTGAGCGACCTTGCCATAGGCCGCCTGCAGATCGATCTCCTGAAACGCACCGGGGCCTAAGACCTGCGTGTCGACCTGGCCCGTCAGTGCGATGACGGGCGAGCGGTCGACGTTGGCGTCCCAGAGACCCGTGAGGAGATTGGTCGCGCCGGGCCCGGCGATCGAGAGACACGCCGCCGGCCGGCCCGTTAGCTTTCCGTACGCGGAGCAGGCGAACGCCGCGGCGCCCTCGTGACGAATACCGTAGTAGGCGAGCGCGCCCTGCTGTTCCTGTAGACGAACCGCATCCGCGACGCCTAAGTTCGAGTGACCGACCATGCCGAAGACGTGCTTGACGCCCCAGTTGACCATCGTCTCGATCATGAGATCGCCGACCGTCCGGACGTGCGCCTGCTCCGGGGACAGGCCCACATAGATGCCGTCGTCGCGCACGTCGACCGGAAACGTCGCGACGCCGTCGTCGAAACCCGGCGCTTTTCCCGTCAACGGGTCGAAGTCCCAGCCGTGCCACGGGCAGCGCAACAAGCCGCTCTCGATGGAACCCTCACCGAGCGGGCCGCCCTGGTGCGGGCACCGATTATCCAGCGCGGCGTACTGCCCATCGAAATGAGTCATGCACAACGTCAGCCTGGCGCAGGTCGCGGACTTGACCCGCCCCTCGGGAAGCTCGTCGGGATTAAGCACCTTGTACCAGACGGCGGATTCTTTATTCATGTTATCGACTACGCCTTACCTTTCTTTCACAGTCTACTCTTCCCGACTCTCACCGCAGTGCGCGGCTGAGAAACGGCAGGCTGCGATCCATGCGGTAGTCGACATTCGAGTGGTTGTCGGGGAATTCTTCATAGCGATGCGCTATCCCGGCTTCACGCAGTCGTTTGGAGAGTATTCGACTGCCGAAGTGGATCTGGTATTGATCCCGCCAGCCACAGTCGATGAAGATCCCGCGCAAACTTCTGAGGTTCTTCTGGAAGCGGCCTACAAGATTGATCGGGTCGTGTTTCAACCACTGCCGCCAGCGGGCCGGGATGAGTTCGCCGGTCTCGAGGTTGAACGGTAGCCGGAATCCGTTCGGCGCGTCGGCGTCCGGGTCGTAGGAAGCCGCCATCGCGATATTCATCAGGCAATGAATCTCATCGCTCGACAGCTTGCTCCGGCCCCAGACATCTTCCAAGAACCGGGACACCCGCCCGTCATCCAGCCCCTCCTCGACACCCGACTCTTCCCGGTCGACGTGGATGGATCCCGCTCGTCGCTGCCGGCGGCGATAGCCCGCGAGCTTCGTCAATGTATTGGGCCAGTCGGACCGATAGATGAAGTCGAAGTAGGCGTCCCCGGAGTGACTGGCGATCGCTCCCCAGTAGCGCGCGTACTTCATGCCGTGCAGCAAGGCCCCATAGCCGCCGGAAGATTTACCGAAGCAACCGCGGTGCTCGCGCGACGCGCGCGTCCGGAATTCATGGTCGACGAAAGGAATCAGCTCCCGGGTCAGATAGTCGGCATAGCGGCCGATGGCCGAGGAGTTGATGTATTGATTGCCGCCTAAAGCCGTAAAACAATCGGGGAAGACGATCAGGCACGGCCGTATCTTCTTCTCGTGAACCAGGCGGGCGGCACGCTCCGGCACATTCTCTTCGAAGTTGCGCCAGTTCGTATGCGATCTGCCCGATCCCGTGAAGCCGACGAGATCGAACAACACCGGGAAACGCCGGCCGCGGCCGTGACCCGCTCCCTGGTCGTACTGCGGCGGCAGCCAGACATCCAGCGTCCGCACATGGGGATCGCCGAGCGGATTGTCGGCGAGAATCGGCGACGTATGTTCGAGCGTGACGACTCTGCCCCGATCCCAAGCGGTTCTTTTGATGGCCATTACTTATCCCGAGTCGAGGGCATCGCTTATCTCCTGATCGAACGCGACGATATTATCAACGAGTTGGGAGTCTGTCGCTTCGTCCCGGCGATGGCGAACCCCGCCGACGCCTAACACTCATCGGCCAGATTGAACCCGTGATTCGAACATTGCCGGAAACCGTCTGCTAAGCTCTCGCGCGCACGAGCGAACGCGTAGGAACACTGCATGATCGAGGCGCTGATATCGGGTCTGGGACTGATCTTCCAATGGCACGTCCTCGCCTATTTCGCCCTAGGCTGCGTGATCGGCGTCTGGATGGGCGCAATCCCGGGGCTGGGCGGGGCGATCGGCCTCGTCCTGTTGCTGCCGTTTACGTTCAGCATGGAACCCGTGTCGGCGTTCGCGCTGTTGCTGGCTTCGTGGGCCTCGACGTCGACGAGCGGCGCAATCACCTCCGTGCTGATGGGCATCCCGAGCACGGCGGCCTCACAGGCCACCGTGCTCGACGGCTACCCGCTGGCGAAGCGCGGCGAAGCGGCGCGCGCGCTCGGCGCGGCGTTTACCTCCTCGGCGATCGGCGGCGTGTTCGGCGCTGCCGCACTCGGCATCTCGCTGCCCCTGATCCTGCCGGTGATCCTGGCCTTCGAGTCCCCCGAGACCTTCATGCTGGGTGTCCTGGGACTGACCATGGTGGGCTCCCTCGCCGGCCGATCGATCATGAAGGGCATCGCGGCCGCGATGTTCGGACTCCTGCTTTCCACGGTGGGCTTTCCGGAATCACAGGCGATCCCGCGCTACACGTTCGATACGTTGTATCTGCTGGACTCGCTGCCCTTGATTCCGGTACTGCTCGGGCTGTTCGCCATCCCGGAAATCATGGAACTGGCCATCAAGGACGTCTCGATTGCGCAGACCGGCACGACCACGAAGACCCGCGAGGGCCTGATGCAAGGCATCCGCGACGCTCTGGATAACTGGTGGCTCGTCATTCGTTGCAGTGTCATCGGCGCCTACATCGGCATGCTGCCGGGCCTCGGCGCGTCGATCGTCGGCTGGGTCACTTACGGCCATGCGATGCAGAGCGCCAAAGACCCGTCGCAGTTCGGCCAGGGCGACATCCGCGGCGTGCTCGCGCCCGA
>JAZFYK010000089.1:0-2885 GCA_036443505.1 Gammaproteobacteria bacterium
CGAGCGCGTTCGCGGTATGGCGCCAATTCCTCAGGGGATTCTAACCAGTGGGCCAATCTAGTCGGAAGCTCCTCGATGGTCGACGCTACACCCACCCGGTCCTCGCGAAGAATCTCTGAAAGCGTAACGAGATCCGTGCTCAGGACAGCCAGCCCCTTGGCGACATAGGCTGAATATTTTGCCGTGGCCATGAGGTCGTAGTATGAGTGCTCGTAGAGGAGAAGTCCGATGTGACACCGCTTCAGCACGGCGTCGTGGGTGGCGTAGTCTAGTAGACCCAGGTAGTGGACGTTCTTGAGGCCGGCGATCTCCACTTCCTTCCCGATCCATTCGCCACGTTTGCCGCAGACATAGAAATGTGCGGACGGAAACTGCCTGAACGCGTGAATGATCGCCTTCAGATTCCGTTTGAGCGATGGCAGCCCCAGGTCGCCAGAGTAGAACACGCGCGGCCCGTCAGCGCTATCCACCTCGATTGCCTTCGGAGCGCTATCGTAGGTGGGCGCATAAATATCTCGCCGTTTGAGAACGATCTTGCTGGCGGGCAACGAATGTTTTCTCGCAATATGATCCGCCAGCATCGATGACGGCGCGACTACCACATCCGCTAGCTTGAAGATCAACCGCTCGACAGCCGTAGGTGCCCACTCGGATTTGGGGAGGCGTCTCCAATTGTGGAACCGAGTCAAGTCCGGAGCGGAGCTCGACGGTCTAATCAGCCGCTGTTCGGTCGGCAGATCTTGAATCAAGACGATCGCCCGCTGCCCCGTCACTGTCTTCTTGATCGCCAACAGGCCGTACCCGAGCGCCGCGAAGGCCAGCACTTTCGCGTAGTTGGACCGTCCTATTATCGGCATCTTGGGATAGTGGAATAGCAAGGTCTCCTCTCCTGCAGCCAGGAGATCGCGGATGTCCGCCCATCCCTTGCCCAATAGCGCTCGGCTCTTCTCCCACAGGCTCCGCGGCTCGCTGTGACTCGGCTCGCACGGTATGAAGCGAATGGATACCCGGTCCCGTTGCGCTTTGAGAAAATTGACCAGGCTAGTCAGGTATATACCGGTCCCTCCCAGATGCTCTCCCGCTGCAGTGTTCAGCTTGAATTCGTAGAAAGCGATCCTGCCCGCCATTGGCCCTTCCTAATTCTTATCGTCTGTAAACTTCTTGTACCAGTGGGTGCCGTCGCAGAACGGCTTGTTCTTCGATCCGCCGCATCGGCAAAGCGTCAAGTGCTCCGTCGAAGCGCCTTCACCGCGGGTCGTATCGAGAAGTTCCGGTCCGCCGCTGACAACGTAAGGTCCGTTCGGGGAAACGAAGATCGTCGGTTCGCCATCCCGATCGCGGTGTTCGACGTCATCGACGGAGTAGCTCAGCGCTCCGGACGGGCATTTCCGAACCGTCGCGATGATGTCGTCACGACTCGCGCCGTGCGGGTCGATCCATGGCTCTTGCTTCAAGCGGAAAACTGAGGGCAGGCCGTCGGTGCAGCGCCCGGCATGCGCGCATATGCCCCGGTTGTCGTGAATGGCCAGCGTCTCAGCCTCGTAGTTCTCCCGCTTGTCTTCGACGCGACCCTCGAGCTTGGCTGAAGAGAATCCAATCTTCGCGTGCGTCCCATCGCAGAAGGGCTTGTTGGCCGACCCGCCACAGCGGCAAAGAGCCATCGTCGGCTTGGCTTCGATCGGGCCTTTTCGATTCGCGAGATTCTCGAGGTCTTTCACCAGGTACGGTCCGTCGGGCGTTGGCGTGATGCTCGGCATCGCGGTTTTCTCTGGACTCATGCGAAAGTCCTTTCACTTGGTGTCGTACATTCAACAAATGTGTTATGACACAGTCAGTATCAATGTAGCGAGATCAATCAGCACTTGCTCTGCCCATTTTCGCCAGTAGCTCAGGGGGCGGGGGGCTCGCGCGGCCCGGCGTGGCGGCTGGCGGTGCAGCGGTGCGGCGGTGCGGCGGTGCGGCGGTGGGTGTGAAGTGTGCCCTCACGCCGCCGAACTAGAGCTCGGAACGATGAAGGTTGAATTGGGTACACGGTCTGTGGAGCCTTCCTCCCCCAGCCCTTCTCATCAGCGAAATCCTTGCCGGCACCAGCGATAGCTCGCTTCAGCAAGAATATCGACGGCGCGAAGCGGTGTTGCAGAACATCCAACCATCTCCAATGGGGGAGACGGCGAGGAGGTATCTCGATGGCCGATCACGACAAGATCTACGACTGCCCGGTCTGCGAGGCGGTGCAATTGCAGAAGCTCAATCCGTCCGAGGAGCTGGAGCTGGTCCTCGACTATTGCGACGACTGCGGTGGTATGTGGTTCGATGCCGGGGAGGTTCGGCAGCTGCATCTTTGCAGCCCGGAGGTTCTGAGTGGCCGAATCACGATGAAAAAGCAGCTGCACACGGTAGAGTGCTCCAAATGCGGCTTCCCGATGACCCGTGCCACGGCCGCATGCGGAGCTTGTGGCCGCGAGAACATCCTCGATTGCCCTGGCTGCGGCTCCGAGCTCGAGCGCGTTCAGAGCGAGAACTTCACGGTCGATGTTTGCCGAGCCTGCAGGGGTGTCTGGTTCGACAACCTAGATCTTTCCCAAGTCTGGAACCTTCAGATCGGCAACTCGAATCACTCTGAGGGAATGAACGCGAGCCCGTCGTCTGAAGACGGCCGTACCGAGGATACGGTCGTCGCTATCCTGCGCCATAGTCGGGGTGGGGGAGGGGAGAACGATGGGTCCGAGGCCGACGGCCGGTCCGACGATGACAGCGGAGATCACTCCGGCAACGTCTTCGATTCGATCGCGGATATCATCGGCGGGATATTCTCGGGGTCCGACTAGGCGTTAGCGCACATGCAGCGACGCGTTAGCCCTGCTCGGTGGCGATTTCGGTGTGGG
>JAZFYK010000090.1:0-4179 GCA_036443505.1 Gammaproteobacteria bacterium
CCGTATTCCTATTGACGTTGCTGATCTACCACCCCGCTCGCCCTCAGGCCGTCGTCGCCAGTACGGGTTTCGTGCTGAGCTATAACACCGAGCCTGAAGAACTCTTCTACAGCGTCGGCCGCTCGTCCACCGTGATGCTGCTTAGCGAAGGCGCGTATTTCTATCTTCGGACGAACGGCCTGCCGGAAGCATCGATCGCGGCCAGAGGCAACCCGCCCGTCCAGGATCCCGAGAAGTGGCTGACATCTCTACCCGTTGCGGCACGCCCCGATACCGAGAGCATGCTGGTCATAGGTTTCGGTGGCGGCGTCGCGCTCGAAGGCGTACCGCCGTCGGTGCAAACGATTGACGTGATCGAACTCGAACCACAGGTCATCGAAGCGAACCGGCTCCTGCAAGGCAAACGCAACATAGACCCTCTGGAGGATCCCCGCGTCAATCTCGTGATCAACGACG
Organism: Gammaproteobacteria bacterium; assembly: GCA_036443505.1. GTDB lineage: Bacteria > Pseudomonadota > Gammaproteobacteria > Steroidobacterales > Rariloculaceae > SMWC01. The sequence goes on from JAZFYK010000090.1 coordinate 457, forward strand.
CACGCAACGCGTTACGGCTGACGAACAAGACCTATGACGCGATCATCTCCCAGCCGTCTCACCCGTGGACGGCCGGCGCATCCCATCTGTTCACCCGAGAGTTCGTCGCAGCCGCCAAGGGCCATCTCAACGAGGGTGGCGTCTTCGTGCAGTGGATGAATTCGGAATTCGTCGATGAGCCGTTGCTGCGGACGCTGGCCGCGACCTTGCTGGCGGAATTTCCCCACGTTCGCCTCTATCACCCTGCCGCTCAAGTCCTCATGTTCCTGGCGTCCGAAGAACCGTTGGAGCTGGAGTTGCAGGCGGCACGAACGGGGCAGCCCTTCACGGCAGATATCATGCACTACAGTCGGATCGGGATGAACAGCGTCGAAGATCTATTGGCTGCACTGGCGATGGACGAGGAAGGCGTCGAAGCGTTCGCCGCCGATGCGCCGATCAGCACCGACGATTACAATCTCATGGCGACGCAGAGCCGAAGCCTCGCGGATGGGCTTTATTTGTATCAGCTCAATGAGATATTCCCGGCCTATGACCCGCTTGTCAGGCGCGGCAGCTGGATCTACACACGCCTGATGGACGATCTGAATTTCGGCTACATCGCGCAGCGGCTCATCTTCATGGGCCAACCGGACCGAGCCCTAGCGATAGCCGACGTGAATCCACGGGACTCGAACAGGCTGCTGATGTATGGCGTAGTCAATTCATCGTCCGGGGAAACGGCACGGGCCGAGTTGGCATTCAAATCCGCGCTGGCAGCCGACCCTTCCAATGCGCAGGCGCGTTATCTGCTGACCAAAGGTCAGCTTGCAACACTCAACACAGACGCGGCATCGGAGGAAGCGATAGCGATCGCGTCCGGGTTGCCCGCCGTAGCCGCGGCGGTGGTCGAAGGATGGGGTTATGGCGCTGCTCGAGACTATCCCGCGTTGGCGGGGTTGGACGCGGTCCTGGGTAGAAGTCGGATAACGGACGCGTGGTACCCCGAGGTGGTGCGGCTCCGCGCAGAGTGGCGTACGAACATAGCAACCGACAGGGAGCGCTATGCCTTCGACGCGCTCAGGTTGATCGAGAGGGCGATATTGCTGGGGCCGAGCGAGGATCTCTTTCTGCTTCGGGCGGTAAGTGCTATCGTTTTAAACGAGGGTGATGTGGTCATCGAATCATCGCGCCAGATCATTGCTTATATTCAAGAGGATTTGCGCCAGGCCGATGATCAGGGTTTCCCGATTCGTCCTGACGATCTGGCCAAAATGAAGCAGAATCTCATCGCGATCATTACTCACCTGGAGGGTGAACTTGCAGGCGGCGACCGCGCCCGTGGGAACATCGTCCTGAGTACCGCGAGGGAGGTCTTCGACCGAGTTGTGGCTTACTCAGGCCCGGAGAACTGATGCATAGCACCACGATTGGTCGCTGCGTGATGGGCCTCCCGGGCCTGCTGTTGCTCTTGGGCAGTGTCGAGCCCGCGATCGGACAGGAGGCTCCCAACCGGGATCCCCACGGCCCCCCGAACGTCCAGAGTTATATTCAGAGCCTCATGAGCGATGAACGCATCGCGGACCTCAAACCGGATCGCGTCATCGCGGCGCTCATGCTTCCGGAGGATGCGATCGTCGCCGATCTGGGTTGCGGACCGGGCGTGTTTACCGTGCCCCTTGCTCAAGTTGTCCGCAAGGGCGTGGTCTACGCGGTTGATGTGGAACCGCAGCAACTGGACGCGCTACGGCAGAGGCTGATCGAAGAGGATCTGCATAATGTCGTTCCCGTTCTAGCGTCGTACTCCACGCCCCACCTGCCGCCCGCACGCCTCAACCTCGTACTGCTGGTCGATACCTATCACCACATCGAAGATCGCATCGAGTACTTTCGACGCCTGCGCGCGGTTCTGCGTCCGGGCGGCCGCATCGCGATCATCGAGCACAAAGCCGGTGAATCGGTAGCCGGGCCACCAGTCGAAGCCGAACTTCCAGAAGGACTCCGACAGGAGGAACTCCAAGCCGCGGGGTTCAGCCTGCTCAGAGGCTTCGACATCCATGAGCATCACGATTTCGAGATCTGGGTACCAAGCATCAGTTTCTAGTGACGACACGATGGCCGAGATTCCACGATCGACAGAAGCACCCACCGAGCCGACACTGGAACCGTTGGTCTCGGTCAGATCTCATGTGCCGGAAGACGCCATGACGGCCGGTTTGCTGGGGACCGAACGCAGCGGCCACGGCGTACGTATTCGCGACGACGGCCTAATCGTCACCATCGGTTACATCATCAGCGAAGCGGATGAGATCTGGATCGGTTCCTCCGACGACATGGCGGCGCCCGGAGTCGTCGTCGGCAATGATTTTCAGAGCGGCCTGGCCCTGATCAAACCGACGATCCCCCTGCCAGGACCCGCTATGAGACTCGGGCAATCGCGAAACCTGAAACTTGGCGACGCCGTCACCATTGCCGGGAGTGCCGGAGTCGAGCCCCAGGAGGTACAGGCCGAAGTCGTGGCGAGGCAAGAATTCGCAGGCCGCTGGGAGTATTTACTCGATGACGCGGTCTTCACCTCGCCCCCGCATCAACACTGGTCGGGGGCCGCGCTCCTTGATCCTGACGGCCAGCTTTGTGGCATTGGGTCATTAATTATTCAAGGGTTCGAAGTCAACGAAGCGCCTCGAACCGTGAATATGTTCGTGCCGATTGAACTACTGGTGCCGGTCATCGATGAGATCTGTGAACACGGCCGCCGGCTCGGGCCATCCAGGCCATGGCTGGGCGTACTCGCCCACGATGAAGAAGGTGAAGTTTCGATCGTTGGCGTTTATCGTAATTGTCCGGCCGACAACGCCGGGTTGCGGCCCGGCGATATCATACTGCGGGTTGACGATCAGCCGATCTACAGCCTCGCGCATCTGTTCCGCTCTATCTGGAGTCTCGGTGATGCCGGTGTCGATGTCCCGCTGACATTACTGCGAAACTCGAAGCGTCAGGAGACTATCGTGAAGTCGTCGGAGCGAGCCGCTTTCCTGCGGAAAGGCACTGTTCAGTAGCCTCGCTGCTTTCACTTATGTGAGCTCGGCCGTCGCGCCCGCCGGCAAGGGCACATCGAAGACGTTGATCGTCATCGATATCAACGAGTAGTAACCGAGAATACCGACGAGATCCACGACACCTTCCTGCCCCAGCGCCGTGATGGCTCGCTCGAATACATCGTCGTTCACGGTCTGACTTTCCAACAGCGTTCTCGAGAACTCATGGACCGTCGCCTGCTCCGGCGTCTCCCAGTCCGGTACCTGATGCATGCGTATGCTCTCGATCGCCGCGGGCGAGACACCCGCATCCAGGGCGAGTTGCTTGTGCGCATGCCACTCGAACTCCGAACACCAGTGCCGCGCGACTGCCAGTATCGCTATCTCCGACAGCGGAGCCGGCAAGCACGTCTGGTAACGCGCGTATTCACCGAGACGTTGGGCACGGTCAGCGAGCTCCGGCCGCAACAACCACATCGCCAGCGGGCCCGGTATCTCGCCCCGTAATCCGCCGGTGATCGCGTCCGCCACGCGCCGCTGGTCTTCTGTTAGCTCACCAGCCAGTGGCGGCGAATAGCGATCGTTCATGACCCAGGATCTCCTTACAGACTCGATCCATGATAGGGGACCTGCACGGTCGCGACCATTCTTTGCTTACTCTAGAGCGGCCTGCTATACAGCAGGCGAAATCCGACAGGAACAGAAA
>JAZFYK010000091.1:0-3393 GCA_036443505.1 Gammaproteobacteria bacterium
CGGGGCAACAATGATCGAAAGATAACGAAGCGTCTTGTCTCGAATCTCAACCGGAACCGAGATGAACAATACGTCTTCAAGCGAGATCACGAGTGGTCGGGTTGGTGCGCTTAGGCAGGCTTCGCGAACAGTCGCCGGCAGATCCAGCGGTGTGAGGAAGTGCTCAAGTTGTTCAGCGTCGAACGAGTGCAGGTCGATCCATCGGTTTGTGTCGTCCGTCAGCCAAGATGGAAGATCGGCATCTGTGGTTACGGGCTGGAGGCGACGATCATCCGTGATCTGGTAGGTGGTTATATTCATGGCTCGACAGAGTTTGGGTAGGGTTTCATACAGTATCTCCCAGGTAAGTCCGTCGATCAGTGCTTGCTCGTGTTACTGCCCACCCGGCACATACGCGTCCAGCGTACCCGGTCGAATCGGCGGTTCCTTCTTGAGCGACACCATGTGATCAGCCAGGCGGCTGTGCCCACCAACTCGCGTTGAGATTCCGACCACCCTCGACGGTTCGTCGCGCTGCCGACAGGAATCTCACCGGACCACCCGGGGCCCACGCACCAAACAGCAGGCCGCGCCCGATGCGGAATTTCAGGCAGTCGGACAGCTGCGTGGCAACCGCAGACGGTACGCCCAGCACGGTCTTGATCTTCTCAAGAACGTCGGCAGAGTCAATGCGCATCACGATCTTGTTCTCGCATTCCGAGAGCACCATGGGATCCAGCTTGTCCGGGCGCTGGCTGACGACGATCAGGAACAGCCCGAGCTTGCGGCCTTCCGCAGCAATTGTGCGAAATGTCTCTCGCAACGCGACCGCTGCGCGACTTCGCGGCTCGGCGGGGATGAGATTGTGGGCTTCGTCCACGACGATGAAAGACGGCACACGGCGATCTTCCTGCGCAGGGTTGGCCATGGCTTCCTGCCACGCGTCGCGCTGCGTTTCCCACAGCCTTGCGAGAACCTGATACGCAACCAGCAGACGCAGCTGCGTATTCGGCAGCGACGGCAAATCAAACACGAGTTGCCGAAGATCGCGCCAGTCCGGCGGCGGTGTCTGACGGAGAATGCCTGCAATCTCACATTCGCGCGCACGTGCGAAATAGTATTGGGCTACTTCCGGAGAAACGCACTGGGCTGACTTCGCGGCGCGGTCAAAATCCAGGCCGGAATCCGCGACACCGATTGCCGAGGCCAACCGCCTCCGCAACTCGACCGGCGTGGAACCCGGCTGACGCGCGGCTAGCAGCTGAAACAATGCCTCCTGGCTCCAGTCGAGCAGCGGACTTGAGGGTTCCTCCTTTCCAGCTGCTGATACCAGCCGCTCTTTCAGAATCACGGCCAATGTCTGCACGAACGTGTGGCAATGCCTCATTTCGACCCGCTCGGCCGGATCAAGATCCTCCGCCAGAAGATCCGTCGCGAGAAACGGCCACCACACGCGCATGGGCTCGTATCTGCCAGTCGTTTTGCCAACATCGGCACGAAATATCTTCCTGGGAATCGACTGCCAGGACGCGCAGATGCGCTCAACATCCGCCTCGGTCGGCATCTTTCCGAGGAAGGTCGTCGAATCGTATCCGGTGCCCTCCCACATCGACTTCTGGATGGAATCGCTGTTTCGAAAGTCGGCGTTGGGGTCGAGGATTACCACCCTGCAACGCGTGTTGAGCAGCAGTTCTTCCACAAGGCGGCCCAGGAAAAATGATTTTCCGGAACCGGACTGGGCGATGATTCCCAAGTGTCTGGCGACTTGCTTTGCCGGAAGGCTTACGAGGTCATCTCTCGTATGACCGCCGACGCGTGCCTCCGGCTGCATCCAATATGTGGGATGGCCGTCATCGTCGATGCGCCAACCGAGCGCCAGGGAACTGGGGTTACCGCTCATAGTCATTTCTTGGAGGTGGGCTTCTGGCGAATCGCTGCCGTGACGGTGCATGCGAGTACCAGTGATCATGTTGCCTTCATTCGTTCATTCGGTGTACCGAGAGACGCAAGCGTGGGTCAGGTTGCGCACACGCGATGAGTGCTCGAATCGCCATGCCGGTCAGAACAGCAGCGAGAATCCCAGGATCGGACCGTGCATAATGAGGTCCCAAGTGAATAGATCGCTACCGCTGCCTTCCGTGAAGTCCCATCCGATGGCGCGGTAACCGAAGTACGCGGTTGCGGGATGATCGAACAGCGAAAAGTCAACACCAAGCACACCCGTCGCCGACCAGGTAAAGTCCGACTCGACACCGAAGCCGCCAACGTCGCCGTTCGCCGCGATGTGCCATTTTTCGTTCATGGGAAGCACCAGTTTTCCGCCGACAATTGGGTCGAGCCAATCCAGGTCACGGCTGCGCGCGGCCACGAGTGCCGGGTCGAGTTCGAGATCCAGGCTGGTGTAGCGACCGCCGGCATACAGATCTAGTGTGATGTCACGCGAGTTGCCTGCCGCTTCACCGCTCGGTGACCACTCGCCGATACGGTACGTCGCGCCGAAGTCGATCAGGAACATCTCAAACGTAATGTCGATGTCGGCGAAGCCAAGCGGGCCGGACACATCGTCTACTCCGAGGTTCATGTACATCCCGTCGATGAATCCGCCCCAGCGACCCTTGGCGATTTCGAGCCGACTTGAAAAGGCGAGGATCGAATCCGAGGCGTCGAGAACGTCACCGAAATTGGCGCTCACGTCGGTGGTCAAACCGCGAGCGCCAACCTCACCCTCGACGCCAGCCAGCCAGATCCATGTGTTGAAATTGACGCGCCAGTCATCCTGGAGCGCGCCAAAGCTGAGTTCGAGCGATTCGGCTTGTGTATCGAGGTCGAGACCATCGTGGGCTGACGACCGGACGTCCGTTCCTGGGTCCGAATCGCCCTGCTGTGTCTCGTCGGCATTCGCGGTCCGGAGAACCGAACCCGCTGTGATTAGGCATGCAACTGTCAGTGCAGTGGTGATGTATGTCATGGTCTTGTCTCCGAGTTGTAGTAATATTCAGAGGCCTCCCCTGCCATGGCTAAACCGGATCACGGTTTCGCCGCGGTTCGGGCGACGGCGGGCCCAGGGTATTCCTTCGTGATGACCCACCAATGGGGACCCACCTCGCCGAGCGGCCGGCCGTTGGCCGCGCCCGGTGGACGGTGGTCGCGGATCAGAAGGATCAGGTCGGAGCTGACCGCCGGGCTCGAATGGAAGTAGTCGTGACCGAACGAGCCGCCCTTGACCCGGGCATCGATCACGTCGAACGTCTCCATCAATTCCAGCATTCTCTTTTGATCGTTGTTCAGATCGTCGTACTGGGTCTGGCCGATCCGGCCGACGCTGGCAAAGAGCCAGCCCGCCAGACCGAGGGCCTTGTCCGTCTCCGACACGTAGATCGTCATGCGATCCGGGACGAACCAGACCAGCTCTGC
>JAZFYK010000092.1:0-2645 GCA_036443505.1 Gammaproteobacteria bacterium
AGCCTGTTCCTTGAAACGCTGCGCGGTTCGACCCTTGGGCGTGCCGGGCGCGGTCACATGTGGAAATTTGATCAGATAAACCTGATCCTCGGCCGTGCCGCCGCCGCCGCTGCAACCGGCCAGGGCAAAGGCTGCGGCCGTGACCATCAGCGCACGACGGGTCGACGCGGCAAGGACGCCGGTCAGGGCGAATTTCAAATTATTGTTCACGGTCTTCACCTCTCGATTCATTCGTAGCGCCTAGCCAGCGCCAAGAGTATCGCACTGCTGCCCCTTTCTCGCGAACAAAGTGCTAGGCGAGTTTGTCTTTCGCCCAGTACTCCCTGGACGACTTGGAATCTTTCAATTTCTCGGCATCCTCGACGCCGGATGCCATGCCGGCCGAGGAGCCCGGCATGATCTGATGATGGTCGATATTCAGCGTCCGCAGCCAGCGTTGTTGACCCATGGTCAGGGCGATGAAAAATCCGAGTTCGACGAGTTCCGGTTCGCTGAAGTGGGCGTGGAGCCTGTCCCACAGTGCGTCGTCGGTTGGCAGGTCCCAGGTAATGGCCTCGGCGTAAGCGAGCGCGGCCTTCTGTCGCTCATCGTAGCGCTCCGATTTCTCGAAGTTCAGCAGATCCATGTAGTCGGCTTCGACTACGCCTTGTGCTTTCACGGATCTCTGGTTGCCACAGTACTCACATTTGACCGAGTGAGACACATAGATGCGGCAGAGCTCTTTGACCGCATTCTCCAGGACACCCTCGTAAAAGGCGTCGCGCCAGACCCTGGCGAAGCCGAAAAAAATCGCGTGGACATGGGCGCGGATGGACTGACTCTCCGGACGCGGCGTCCCGACACTAGCGCAGCGCTCCAGTTCCTTGAGCATCTCGGGGTCCTTGAGGTTCTGCGGCTCAACATAGCTGATTCGTGGACCGCTCATGGCTACCTCGCTTTTCTGCAAACGATTGCATAGAATTGTCCCAAACTTGGTCAGGGTGATCAAGCGGGGGACCAATGACTCAGTGTAGCGGGTAAAGGCCCGCGAGGGTGATGTCGTGCCGGAACTAGCGTGGCAGGAACTGCTCATCATTGCGATCGCCCTGGGGGTAGGCGGCACGGCCAAGGGACTGACCGGCCTCGGGCTGCCGCTCGTGGCCGTGCCCGTCATGGCGGGATTCTTAGGCGTCGAGCGGGCCGTGATGACCATGATCATGCCCGTGATCGTGCTCAATCTGTGGCTCACCTGGTCGTTGCGGGACCGCATTGAGGAAGTGCCCGAAATGCCGCGGCTACTTCTCGCCAGTCTCCCCGGGGTGGCCCTGGGTGCCGGCGTGCTCTATTTCGCGAGCGAGCAGTTCCTGGCGACGGCCCTGGCCATCTGGATCGTGGCCTATCTGCTCCTGCGCGTCTTGCACCCGAATCTGTCGATCGCCGGAGATGCCCGCCGCCGGCTGGCGCCGGCCGTGGGTTTTGGCGCCGGGTCGTTGCAGGCGGCGACGGGTATCTCGGCCCCCGTGCTCGTGCCCTATGTGGACGCGTTGGGCCTGACGCCGCGGGCCTATGTGTTTACCGTCGCGACGGTCTTCTCGGTGCTGGCCGGAACGCACTTCGTCGTGCTCATGGCGATGCGGTCGTATTCGCTCGAACAACTCACCGTGAGTTTGCTGGCCGTAATCCCCGCGATTGTCTGTGTTCCGCTCGGTGCGAAGTTACGAAGCTTGATTCGGCCGGAGCTCTTCAGCCGGATTATCCGCGCGCTGCTGCTCGTCATGGCCGTGCGGCTCCTCTACGGGGCGTGGCTGGCCTGACTTGTGCCGCAACTGTCAGTAGGCGACACCGGTGTCGGCTGCGAAACGCTCCCAGTCTTCGACGAGATCGGCCAGCAACTCGGGTTGCGTGTCCGCTAGATTGTTTGTCTCGCCGATATCTTCTACCAGATTGAAGAGCTCCCACTGCCCCGTCGATGCGGGCATAAGAATCTTCCAGTCGCCGCGAACGAGGGTACGGCTTCCGTGGAGCTCCGCGCCGACCGCATCGTTGGGACCATGTGCCGGCTCGGGGCTGCCCTGCGCGCGACCCCAGAACGACTTGCCGATCATGGGAACGACTTCGCGGCCCTCGAACATCCCGTTCGGCGCCTCGGTCCCGGTAATGTCGAGAATGGTGGGAGCGACGTCCATAAACGTGAGATAACCGTGATCCAGGCCACCGGGATCGTCGACGGCGGCGTGATGGATGAAGGCCGTTGACCGGGTTCCGCCTTCTGCCATGCTGCCCTTCGAGTCTCGAAACGGTGCCGTGGCCGCTTCCGCCCAGCCGCGCCCGTAGTTCAACCAGGAATTAAAACGGCCCATATTCTCGTAACTGTTGTCGGGCGGGTAGTTGGAGGGGACGGGGATGCCGCCGGCGGCCGCGCCATTGTCGGACAGAAACAGAATCGCCGTGTTCTCGAGTTGCCCGGTCTCTTCGAGGTAGGCGACGAGTCGGCCGATATGGAAGTCCATGTTTTCGAGCATCGCGGCATAGAGCTCCATGAGCCGGCTCTGCACCCGGCGCTCCTCATCGCTCAGCGAGTTCCAGTCTTCTGCGGACGAGTCGTAGCGTGAGAGGTCAATATCTGCGGGAAAGATGCCGAGCTCTTTCGCCTTGGCGAACCGCCG
>JAZFYK010000093.1:0-4130 GCA_036443505.1 Gammaproteobacteria bacterium
TACCGAGGACGCGTATATTCAGGCGACGTTGGGGAGATTCTGACGTTACCTAGGTAGAATCCGATCTAAATGAAAACGTTCTTAAGCGTCGCCTTGTTGCTACTACCCGTCGTGGCGAGTGCGCACCACTCCAGAGTGGAATACATCTACGGCGCGATGCATGAGGTCGAAGGCGAGGTCGTCAGAGTTGTCTGGAGAAATCCCCACATCATGATCGTCGTCAGATCCGTGACGGCCCTGGGCTCGGAGCTGGAGTGGGTACTCGAGGGCCCCGGCGCGGGGACTGTGAGGCACGAGGGCCTGATCGATGGCTATATCTCGGAAGGCGACCATGTCAGGGCAGCGGGCAGACGATCCGACCGCCGCGAGCATTGGCTCAGACTCGCGCATGTGCTGGGCCCAAACGGTACCGAACTCGTCTTCACGAGCGCAGAGCCACGATGGTCAGCCGACTTCATCGGCGGTAGTCGCGAGCAGGAAGACGACGTTGCCACCGACGAGCTTCCGCCCGAAGGGATCTTCCGCGTCTGGGTCTGGACAGGGAGCACGCCCTACGAGGTGACCGAGCAGCCGCCTCTGGCGCCTGAGGCGATGGCCGCCTACCAGGCCTACGACCCGCTCAGGGACGACCCGGTTCTCGAATGCACTCTTCCCGGCATGCCGCGGGTCATCACGATTGCCGGCTCTCGTCCGCTCGAGTTCAGGCAGCGCGGTGAAGATATCCTGATTCATTCCCAGAACTACAATCGGACTCGAGTGATTCACATGGGCGCCGGGGTCGACCCGAGCGAGGTGGAGGCGACACCGCTGGGATATTCGCGCGGCCGCTGGGAGGACGAGACTCTGGTCGTTTCTACGAGCCGCATCAATTATCCGTTCTTCGATCTACCGCCGTGGTGGGGTATTCCGCAGACGGAAGCCATCGAAATCGTCGAGCGGTTTACTCTCGACGGAGACACGCTCGTGTATGATTTCTGGGCCTACGACCCAACGACATTCACGGAGCCGATCGACAAGCCCGGCTTCCTGACCTGGACGTGGCAGCCGGGATTGAAGGTCGAAACCGATCACTGCGAACCTTATTTCGAAGATCCTTAAATGAATCGTCTGCCGCTCGTGAAACTTGCCTGCTCCCTGATTGTCTGCGTTGTCTTAGTCGGCACTACCGCACACAGCCAGGAGGTCATCGTCCTTGCCAGCATTGACGAGGTCATCGATTGGCTGGACGCACAAGACTGGTGGGGCGAGGAGAACCGTGACGAACAACTGGAAGTACCCCACGCGATGCTGGCCGGCATCAATCCAGCCTGGCGGCAGACGGCGCAGGGACTGCCAGAGCGGGAAATGAAGGAGATCTTCTACCGCTTCATGCTACCTCTGATTGTGCACGCGAACTACATGGTGATCGAACGCCGCGCGGGACTGATTCGAATGAAGGCAATGCTCGCGGCAGAAGAGGCCATACCGGAAGATGATATGGAGGCCTTGCGGAGGGCCGCAGTGTTGCTCCGAATCACCAGCCTCGATGAGGCCGCAGAGCTGACTCAGTCGAGTAATGAGCTATCCGCAGTCATCGAAGAGGCAATCTACAAGCTCGATATCATTCCTGCTGGGCTCGCTCTGGGGCAGGCAGCTTACGAAAGTGGCTACGGCACCTCTGAATTCGCCGTGGAGGACAACGCCCTGTTCGGGCAATGGGTCTATGGGGGCAAGGGGCTCGTGCCGGAGCAACAACGCACCGACCTGGGAGATCACCGCATAGCGGCCTTCGACTGGCCATTCGACAGTGTGCGCGCGTATTTCATCAACCTCATGTCCCATCCGGCCTACGAAGATTTTCGCCGGATCCGCGCACAGCTGAGAGCGGATGGCGAACCTCTGAGTTCGCTGGCGTTGGCCGATGGCCTGACCGGTTACTCCGAGCGCGGCCAGGAATACGTCGACGCACTGAAGGAAATTATCCGTGTAAATGGACTCGATATCGCGGATGGAGCAACATTTCGCGACGAGCCGATGCGCTTCGTCATTGGTGCCGAAAACGCAGCGGCCGCCGCGGAGCTGCGGGATGAGATCGAAGAGCTAAGAGCGTCCGGAGACCTGGATCTGATTATCGCACGCATGCGGTTGGAGTAACGGCTGCTTAGCGGGGCTGTCGATGCGGCCACACTCTAGACAACACACGGTCGCCTTGGCAGACTGGGCCGAAAGAACAAGGAGAACTCAGATGGCTCGACTCTCAACCTTCTGCCTCACCGCACTTCTTCTGATCGGCCCACTGGATGCCCAGGAGTTTACTGGCACCTTGCAGCGCATCGTGGACAGCGGCCAGATGAGAATCGGGTATGTGCCGGACGCGCCACCCCTGTCATTCCGCGACGCCGAGGGCAATGTCACCGGCTACTCCATTGATCTGTGTCGCGAAATAGCTGCGCAGGTCCAATCGGCCGTGGGATTGCCGAATCTCGAGATTGTCTACGTCCCGCTCGGCGCGCCCGAAGAGCGCCTCAGCGCTGTGGAGAACGGTACCGTGGATATTGAGTGCGGAGCGACGACCGTCACCCTGTCCCGGCGCGAGCGGGTCGATTTCACGCTGATGACCTTTATCACGGGTGGCTCGGTCCTGTCATTGGCGAGCGCCCCGCTTGATTCGATTCAAGAGCTGCCGGATAAGACGGTCGCCGTCATTGAGGGCACTACGACTGAAGCCGCGCTCAACGACTTCATGGAAGTTAGCGAAACGGAGATCGAGCTTCGGTATATCGGGACTCACGAAGAGGGACTACAGTTACTCAATGAAGGCGACGTCGATGCGTATGCATCCGACCGGGCGATGCTTATCGGGCAGGTCATCCTCTCGGGCGATCCGGCCAACTACACGATCGCACGCGATGTCTTCTCGTTCGAGCGTCTCGGTCTAATGCTGCAGCGTGGAGACTCCGAATTCAGGCTCGTCGCTGATCGGGCGCTGGCGGGGCTATACGGCGGCGCACGAATCAAGCGCCTCTATCACGAATGGTTCGGACGATACGGCGAGCCGCTGTCGCCATTCCTCGAGGCCGTCTATGAGTTCCAGGCAGTCACCGAGTAACACAGACAGCGAAGGCGAACTCTCTCGCTACCACCGTCAGACGCTCCTGCCCGGCTTCGGGGAGGAGGGGCAACGCAGACTCCTCGGATCCACGGCGCTCATACTCGGATGCGGGGCGCTGGGCAGCATGACTGCGGACCTGTTTGCCCGTGCCGGCGTCGGCCACCTCGTGATCGTGGACCGCGATTTCATCGAGCTTACCAACCTTCAGCGGCAAGTGTTGTTCGACGAGCAGGACGTTGCGGATTTCATCCCCAAGGCCGAAGCTGCCCGGCGCAGAATTGCACGTATCAACTCCGGCATACGCGTAACGGCGATCGTCGACGACCTCAACTACCGCAACATTGAGCGATACGCAGAGGGAGTCGATGTCCTCGTCGACGGTCTCGATAATTTTGAAACGCGCTACCTCGCTAACGATCTCGCCGTCAAGCACGGCATTCCTTATATATACGGTGGCGCCGTCGGCACCGTCGGCGCGGCGTACGCGATCCTTCCGCACACGGCGGCTGACGGGGCGCCGTGGGAGACGTGTTCGGGCGGTTCTCGGGCAACGCCGTGCTTTCGCTGCCTCTTCGAGGAGGCGCCGCCGCCGGGCTCGAACCCGACCTGCGACACGGCCGGCATCATGGCGCCCGCCGTCATGACGATCGCGGGTTTCCAAGCGGCCGAGACGCTCAAGGTACTGACCGGGAACTTCGACCGCGTCTGCCCGACTATGCTCAACATCGACCTATGGACGAACACGGTCGTGCAGCTCAAGGTCGAAAGCGCCTATGAGCAGGGCGACTGCCCTTGCTGCAAGCACGGCCGGTTCGAGTATCTCGACGGCACGCTCGGGTCGGGCGCGACGACGCTTTGCGGCCGCGACGCCGTGCAACTCACGCACAAGCAGGACACGGGCACGCTCAACTTCGACGAGGTCGCTGCGCGCCTTCGCGGGCACGGCGAGGTGATTGCGAGTCGTTACATGCTTCGTGCCGACATCACCGACAACGGCAAGCCCTATGTATTGAGCCTGTTCCCGGACGGCCGGGCGATC
>JAZFYK010000094.1:0-38028 GCA_036443505.1 Gammaproteobacteria bacterium
TTGTCGCGATTGAGGAAGAATGTCCTCGCTACCTGGATCGTTATCGTGCTGCCGCCCTGAGTCCGATCGCCGCCGGACAGGAGGAAGTTGAGCCCAGCCCGCAGGTAGCCCTGATAGTCGAAGCCCGGATGCTCGAAGAACCGGTCATCTTCAGCCGCCAGCACAGCCTGCAGCAGGATCGGCGGTATGTCCTCGTATTCCGCCGGGGTTCGCTGTTTCTCGCCGAACTGGGCCATGAGCCGCCCATCGCGGCTATAGATGGCCAGCGGGACCTGCAGGCGGATGTCGCGCAGCTCCTCGGCCTGGGGCAGCGAAGGCACCACATAGTAGTAGCCGCCCGCGAAAAGGCCGCCCAGTGCCACGGCCCCGACCAGGCCGTAGACCCCTAGCAGGGCTGAAATACGTAGAAATTTATTCATAGCAGAAGGTGCATTCTACTTCCTTGCCATCCCCAACACCTTTGTGCATAGTCGCAAAAGTACGCAAACCCATCGAAAGGTAGGGACGCAAAGCCTCCGGTCTACGGGCTGGGCCTAAATCCATCGGGCCCACCTAGGATAGCGGGGCTGCCGGAACAGTAGAAGACCTCCTGTTCCGCTGGCAGCCGATCTCCGCAATTCCTTCGGATCGGGGCCTCGCACCCACCGAAGAGCGAATCGAGCCCATGAGGGGCCTAATTCCCTTGCCGATGGCCTTGGACGCCGGGCAGCCCGGCACGTTGATGGGATCGTGAATCCCGTCACAACTATGTATCTCATACCTGATATATAGTTAAACTAGGTTATTTAACAGAATACTAGAAGTTTACCCCAACCCACGGAGTTGGAAAGGAATATTGGTGTTCGGTAGCCAAGCTAACAAGATCCTCGTCGGGCTCGATATCACGACGTCCTCGATCAAGCTGATCGAGCTGAACCAGAGTGGGCGGGCCTTTCGGGTGGAGTCCTACGCCGCAGAGCCGACCCCGCCGAACGCGATCAACGAGAAGACGATCGTCGACGCCGAGGCTGTCGGCGAGGCGATCCGTCGCGCCGTGAAGCGCTCCGGGACGAAAATCAAGGACGTCGCCTTTGCCATTAGTGGCGACGCCGTGATTACGAAAGTCATCCAGATGCCGAGCAACCTGAAGGACAGCGATCTGGAAGGCCAGGTCGAACTCCAGGCCGATCAATACATTCCCTTCCCGATGGAAGAGGTGAGTTTCGACTTCGAGGTTGTCGGCGAGAGCGAGCACGACCCGGATATGCAGGATGTGCTACTGGTCGCCACCAGAACAGAGAATGTGGACCAACGCCAGGTAGCCGTGGAAACCGCCGGCATGGCCGCGCGCGTGGTCGACGTCGAGGCCTTCGCAGTCGAGAACGCCTGCCAACTGCTCGCGCATCAGATGGTGGACAACGGCGAAGGCAAGTACATCGTCATTGTCGACTTCGGCGCAAGCTCGACGACGTTCAGCGTTCTCAAGGACCTGAAGGTCATGTATACGAGAGATTTCGCTTTCGGCGGGCGGCAGCTCACCGAAGAAATCATGCGCACCTACGGGCTGTCCGTCGAGGACGCCGGGCGCGCGAAGAAAGAGGGCGGTCTGCCGAGTAACTATCAACCGGAAGTGCTCGACGCGTTCATCGACGACATGTCCCAGCAGGTCAGCCGCTCGCTCCAGTTCTTCCTGGCGTCGGGCAGCGATCGCGAGCAACCCGATCAGATTCTCGTCTGCGGCGGTTGCGCCAATATTCCAGGTGTTGCCGATGTCATCGGCAGCCGCGTCGGTATCCCCACCCAGATCGGTGACCCGTTGGGCCAGATGAAGCTGTCGGCAAAAGCGAACGCTCAGGGCGTGCGCGGCGATGCGACGGCGCTACTGACGGCCTGTGGATTAGCCCTGAGGAGTTTTGACTGACATGCCGAGAATCAATCTCCTGCCTTGGCGTGAAGAGCTGCGCCAAAAGCGAAAGAAGGACTTCCTGACGGCCCTTGGGGCAGCCGTTCTAGTCGCCGCGTTCATCACCCTCGCTTCCAAGCTGACCGTCATACAGTGGATTCAAAATCAGGAAACTCGTAACGATGTCCTCAAAGCGGAGATCACGGAACTCGACAGGCGGATCGACGAGATCCTCGGCCTCGAGAACCAGAAGGAAAGGCTCCTCGCGCGTATGGAAATCATCGAGCAGCTGCAGAGATCCCGGCCCGAGGTCGTGCATTTGTTCGACGAGCTCGTGGAGACGCTACCGCAAGGTGTCTATCTGAACTCGATCACGCAGACCAACGCGCGGATCGAGATCTCCGGGACGGCCCAGTCGAGTACGCGAGTCTCTGCATTGATGCGCAGCATCGACGACTCGGAGTGGTTGCGCGACCCGGGACTCGACGTTGTGGAAACGATCGAGGATGGCACCGCGCGCAATGCCCAATTTACGATCTTTGCCCAGCAGATCTCTCTCAACGATGACGACGGCGGGGTAATGTTGCCATGAACATCATTGAAGAACTCCAATCACTGGACACGAGCGATCCCGGCCGTTGGCCACTCTTGTTCCGGCTAGTCTCGGTAGTGGTGGTCTTCTGCGCCGTAGTCGCATTTGGTGTCTACATGTTCGTTATCAAAGCGGAGCTACCGTCGCTCGAACGATCGGAGCTCCAGGAGCAGGAACTCCGCGCTACGTTCGAAGAACGGCAGACCAAAACTGCGAACTTCGACGCCTATCGCGCACAACTGGCTGAGATCGAGCGGTCCTTCGGCACTATGCTGCGCCAGCGTCCCGGCCGGACCGAGGTCCCGAATCTGCTCGTGGACATCTCGCAGACGGGCCTGGGCGCTGGGCTCGAGGAGAAACTCTTCCAGCCCATGGGAGAGATCCGGCGAGAGTTCTACGCGGAGCTGCCGATCAAGATTCGTTTAACCGGCAGCTACCACGAGCTTGGCCATTTCGTCAGCGGCATCGCCGCGTTACCGAGGATCGTAACGCTACACGATATCGGTATCTCGCCCCTCACTCCGGATTCGTACGACGAGCTGACACTGGATGTTACCGCCAAGACCTATCGCTATCTGGATGAGGATCCGACGGAGGGATGATGGCTCACCATCGAACAACGGTCTGGCGCCTACTCGTCGTTACCACGATCGCGATCGCGCTCAGTGGGTGCGCTGCCGACATGGACGACTTGAGGACCTATATCGACGAGGTAAAAGCTCGGCCCGGAGGCATCATTGCGCCTCTGCCCCGAGTCGTACCGGCGCCGAGTTTCACCTATGAGGCCGGCGACCGACGCTCGCCCTTTCGGCCCGAGACGCCGCAAGGTCTAAGTAGAAACAACCCGGATGCCATCCAGGGCCCGGACCCGAATCGTCCTCGGGAGTTTCTCGAGCAATTTCCGCTGGACACGCTGCGCATGGTGGGAACGCTGGAGACTCGGGGCGATTCGTTTGGGTTGATCCAGACATCCGGCGGCCTGATCTATCGCATCACCACCGGTCATCATATGGGGCAGAACTACGGTCGAGTCACGGCAATCTCGGACTCCGAGATCGTGCTCGTGGAAATTATTTCCGATGGTATCGGTGGCTACCTGGAACGCCCCGCCGCCATTGGCTTGAGTGATTAACGCCTCAGGGGGCGTCATGGGAGTAAACTTTATGCACACGACAACGCCCAACCGCAAAGGGTACGTCTCTGCGAGACTTCACCACGGATCGGTGATATTGGCGTGGCTCGGCTTAGCCCTGAGCGCATCGATGCCTGTTCAGGCGCAGGAAGATATATCGCGCCAGCTTCAATCGATCGACGTCCAGACGCTCCCGGGTCAGGTCATCGAGTTGCGCCTGCGCCTGAGCGAAGCGGCACCGGAAGCCCTGAGCTTCACGATCGATAATCCCGCCAGAATTGCGCTGGACCTGCCCGGCACCGTCCTCGGGCTTGAGACGCGGCGACAGGATGTCAACCTGGGCCCGCTGTCGACCATTCTGACAGCCGAAGCGAATGGGCGTACGCGAGTCGTTTTGAATATGACCGTCATGGTGCCGTATGAGACACGGACGGTGGGCGACAGCGTCTACGTCACGCTCGGACTGCGGGATGGTGCAGCACCGAGCCCGTCGTTCGCGGCACAACCCAGTGCGCCCAGCACGCGCGCGGCGGCAGCTACCGATCGCCGGATTACGAATATCGACTTTCGCCGCGGCACGAACGGCGCCGGCCAGGTGGTAGTGGAACTCGCCGATCCTCGTACGACCGTCGACGTCCGTGAGGAAGGCGGCCGCATCGTCGTAGACTTCGAGAATACGGAATTACCTGACGAGTTGTTGCGTCGGCTCGACGTCACGGACTTCGCGACACCCGTCTCCACCGTCGACGCCGTGAGGGTCGACGCGAACGCCAGGCTGCTGATTTCCACGAATTCGCCTTACGAACAGGTAGCCTACCAGACCGACAACCTGTTCACCCTCGAGTTCCAGATACCGATCGAAGACGACCTAGTAGCCGGGATATTCAATCAGGATCGAGAATATTCGGGTGAGCGTCTGACGCTGAACTTCCAGGACATCGAGACCCGCGCCGTGCTGCAGCTACTCGCAGACACCAGTGATCTCAACATCGTCGTTAGTGACACCGTGCAGGGGAACGTCACGCTGCGCTTGCAGAACGTGCCGTGGGATCAGGCGCTGGATATCTTGCTCACGACGAAGGGGCTCGATATGCGACGCAACGGTAACGTTATTCTCGTCGCGCCTGCCGAAGAGATCGCCGCGAGGGAGCGGGCCCAACTCGAAGCTCTCCAGGAGCTGCAGACGTTAGAGCCGCTGCGCTCGGAGTTCATCCAGGTTAACTATGCGAAGGCTTCCGATCTGGCGACACTGATCGGCGGCGGCGGCTCGAATCCGTTGATCTCCGATCGCGGCAGCGTCGCGATCGACGAACGGACGAACACGCTGCTCGTTCAAGATACTGCACTACGGGTGGCGAATGTCCGCCGGCTCGTAACTTTATTGGACATTCCCGTCCCACAGGTGTTGATCGAGTCGCGAATCGTTATCGTCAATGACGACTACAGTCGGGAGCTCGGTGTGCGCTTCGGTGCGACCGTCGTCCGGGACAACAACCCGAACGGCCTGTACTCGTTCACGGGCACGAGCGCGGGATCGGAGATTATCACTCAGTCGGCAATCGACAATATCAACACCATCGGCACACCGACTCCGGTAACGATTCCACCGATCAGCCAACGCTACAACGTGAATCTGCCGGTCGCCAACCCGGCCGGGCGGTTTGCGCTGGCCATACTCGACGCGGACTACCTTGTCGACCTGGAGCTATCGGCTCTGCAGGCGGAGGGTGATGGCCAGATAATCTCGACACCGCGAATCATCACGGCCAACCAGAAGGAGGGCCGCATCGAGCAGGGTGTCGAGATCCCGTATCAGGAATCTTCTTCGAGCGGCGCGACCACGACACAGTTCAAGGAGGCGGTGCTGAGCCTGACCGTCACGCCACAGGTGACCCCGGATGGCAGCATCATCATGGACTTGTTTGTCACCAAAGACTCCGTGGGCGAGCTCGTGGCTAGCGCGACCGGCGGGTTCGTGCCCAGCATCGATACTCGCTCGGTAATCACGACCGTACTCGTGGAAGACGGCCAGACCGTCGTACTGGGCGGCATCTTCGAGACGGAAGAACGCGAGACCGTCCAGAAGGTGCCGGTGCTCGGAAGCATCCCAGTGCTCGGCTATCTGTTCCGTTCAACGGTCGTGGTCGACAACCAGGCGGAACTGCTGATCTTCGTGACGCCGCGGATCCTTCGAGACGGCGCCAGCCTTTACTAACTCGAAACGGATCTCACCCGGCCAGCCGCCGGATACCAGAAGAGGCCAGCCAGCGTGCTGGCCTTTTCCTTATGCGTGCCCTGCCTGCCATCCTTTCGGACTAACACGCTGCTAGACTTCACGAGCGATGAGTGACTTAGCGAACATCTATCTGATCGGCCCCATGGGCTCCGGCAAGACCGCCGTCGGACGGCGGCTCGCCACGGAGCTCGGCCTGGAGTTCTTCGACAGCGATGCGGAGATCGAGAAAAGCACGGGCGTGGATATCGCTTATATCTTCGAGCGGGAGGGCGAAGCCAGTTTTCGTCAGCGCGAACGGGAGTGCATCGCGAACCTGGTCCGACACAAAAATATCGTGCTCGCGACCGGCGGCGGCGCCGTCATGGACGAGGAGACCCGCCGTAATTTGACGCGGAGTGGGACGATCGTCTACCTGAGGACCAGTATCGAGCGACAGCTCGAGCGGACGCAGCACGCGAAGAATCGACCGCTACTCATGGACGGCGAACCCAGAGAGACACTGGAGCGGCTAGCCGCTATTCGTGGCCCACTGTATGAGGGCCTGGCATCGTTCTCGGTCAATACGGGGGGACGCCATGTCAGAGCCGTGACCGCGAGCGTCCGCAAGATATTGCAGGATCGCGGTCTCGAACCGTTGTAAAACTGACGCTCCCCTGCGAACCTTCGCACTACCAGTCCCCTGGCGGCCAACGACATGGAAACCCTGGAAGTTTCATTGGGAAAACGGAGTTACCCGATACTCATCGGCCCGGGGTTGCTGGGTGCGCCGGATGTACTCGCGGAGCTGATCACGGCTCGCCAGGTCTTGATCGTCACGAACGAGACCGTCGCGCCACTGTATCTCGCCACGCTCGAGCGGGCGCTCGCGGTCGACCACCAACACGCCTTGGTTCTGCCCGACGGCGAAGAACACAAGTCCCTGCAGACCTTCTCGACGATCATCGATGCGCTCATGGAGCACGGCTTCCATCGTGACGCATGTCTCGTGGCGCTGGGCGGCGGCGTCGTCGGTGATATCGGAGGTTTCGCCGCATCGTGCTATCAGCGCGGCATCGAATACGTCCAGGTACCGACGACCTTGCTCGCGCAGGTAGACTCCTCGGTGGGCGGTAAGACGGCGGTCAATCATCCCGAAGCCAAGAACATGATCGGTGCGTTCTACCAGCCGACTTCCGTAGTCGCCGACACCGACACGCTCAAGACATTGCCACCGCGAGAATTCGCCGCGGGTCTCGCCGAGGTCATCAAACACAGCCTGATATTGGATTACGATCTCTTCGTATGGCTCGAAGAAAACCTGGACGATCTCGTTGCGATGGACGCCGCGGCGCTCAGTTTCGTCGTTCGCAGGAGCTGCGAGCTCAAGGCTGCGATCGTCGCGGAGGACGAGCGCGAGCGCGGCAAGCGCGCGCTGCTTAACCTCGGCCATACGTTCGGCCATGCGCTGGAGTCTCTGGGCGGATACGGCCAGTGGCTCCACGGCGAGGCCGTGTCTGTCGGCATCGCGCTGGCCGCGCGGACGTCCGCGCGGCTCGGCTGGCTGAACGAAGACGATTGCGGCCGCATCGAAACGCTGCTCGCACAGGCCGGGCTGCCGGTCAGCGCGCGCGACATCGAGGTCGACCGCCTGCTCGAACGAATGAGTATGGATAAGAAGGCCGGCACCGACGGACTCAACCTTGTGCTGTTGAAGCAGATCGGTGAAGGGGTGATCGCGCCGTCGCCAGACAAATCGCTGCTTCGAGATGTCATCGAGACACAGCTAGTGGTCCAACAAGGCTGAATTGATGGACGATCGGCCTGACCTGGGTGTGTCGTGCCCGTAGACCTCGCCCCTTATGCCGTCTCCCCGTCCAACTCGAGAGGCCGCCGTTACGCCGAGGCTCCGCCCGCCTATCGAAGCGAGTTTCAGCGCGACCGCGATCGCATCATTCATTCCTCTGCGTTTCGTCGGCTCGTGTATAAGACTCAGGTCTTCGTCAATCACGAAGGCGATCTCTACCGCACGCGGCTGACTCATTCTTTGGAAGTCGCACAGATCGCGCGAACGGTCGCACGAGCCATGCGCCTCAATGAGGATCTCGTGGAGGCCATCAGTCTCGCTCACGATCTGGGCCACACGCCCTTCGGCCACGCCGGCCAGGACGCGCTGAATGCCCGTATGCACGAATTCGGGGGGTTCGAACACAACCTTCAGTCACTACGGGTCGTCGATCAGCTCGAGGAAAGCCATGCCGATTTCCCGGGCCTGAATCTGACGTTCGAGACCCGCGAGGGCATCTTGAAGCACTGCTCGGCGGCCAACGCCCGGCAACTGGGCGAAATCGGCGAGCGCTTCCTCAAGCGGCACCAACCGGGCCTCGAGGCGCAGCTTGCGAATGTCGCCGATGAGATCGCCTACAACAATCACGACGTCGACGACGGCCTTCGCTCCGGCCTGTTCGAGCTGGCAGACCTGGCCAAACTTCCGGTGGTCTCCGAGCAACTGGATCTCGTGCGGCACAGACATCCCGGGATCAGCGGGCGTCGCGAGATTCATGAGGTCGTCCGCAGCATGATCGGCGTATTCGTCACCGACCTCATCGATGCGAGCCGAGAGCGCGTGGACACCGCCGCACCCGAGAACCTCGCCGCGGTCCGCTCACAGCCACGCGCGCTGATCGGCTTCAGTGAACCCTATTCGCTAGCGAAGACGGCGCTAAAGAAATTCTTGAGAGAGCATCTCTATCGCCATCCGAAAGTCAGCGAGATGACGGGGCAGGCGCAGGAAATCGTGTCGAAGCTCTTCGACGTTTTTCTGGACGATTACCAGCGGATGCCGCCGGAGCATGCCGACCGGGCGCGCGAACGTCACGAAACGGAGGGACTGGCCGGCGGCGCCCGGGTCGTGGCCGACTACATCGCCGGGATGACCGATCGCTTCGCTCTGCAAGCCCACGACGACCTATAGAACGCCTGTTGCATCGGTACTCCGTACGATGGCGCGGCCACCGGTCCGCTTTGCCGCTCTGCTAGAATGCAGGCCGTGTCAGCCGCGTCCACCCGCCGTACTGCTCCGATTCCTGCAAGACAGCGCCTGATCGTCGCATTGGATGTTCCAGACGCCGCACGTGCCCGCGCCCTCGTGCAGGAACTCGGTGACGCCGTCGAGTTTTACAAGATCGGTCTTGAGCTGGCGATGTCGGGCGAGTACTTCAACCTCCTCGCGTGGCTCAAGGATGAACGCAAGCAGGTCTTCGCGGATCTGAAATTTTATGACATCCCCGCGACGGTCTCCGCAGCCGTGCGCCGACTGCAAGCCTGGGGGGCGTCCTTCCTGACCATCCACGGCGATCGAGCCATCATGCAGGCCGCCACCGCCGAGAAGGGCCCTGAGCTGCGAATTCTAGCCGTCACGGTACTGACGAGCCTCGATCAAGACGATTTGACGCAGATGGGGATTAACGTCGACGTGAAAACCCTGGTACTGAAGCGCGCCGAGCAGGCGCGTGCGTCCGGCTGCGATGGTGTGATCGCGTCGGGGCTGGAGGCTGCCGACCTTCGTGAGACGTTCGGGCAAGAGCTGCTCATCGTCAGCCCGGGAATTCGCCCCGCGGAGAACACGTCCTCGGGCGATCAGAAGCGTATCGTGACGCCCGGGCAGGCCCTCGCGAATGGGGCCGACTACATCGTCGTCGGCCGACCGATACGCGATGCAGACAGCCCACGTCGGGCAGCAGAGTCGATACAAGCGGAAATCGCCGCCGCGGTTCAATGAATACCGCGGAGGCCGTCCTGGCGCGGCGCCTTCGGCACATGCGCTGGTTCGCGACCGGCCTGCTCTTCGGGATGGCAGCCTTGTTCGTCGCTACGAGTCTCCTCATGAGTACTCATCCATGGCTCGGCGTGGTCGCAGCCTTCGCAGAGGCAGGAATGATCGGCGCACTGGCCGACTGGTTTGCGGTGACGGCGTTGTTTCGCCGGCCGCTCGGGCTGCCGATTCCACACACGGCGATCGTGCCGGCTCGAAAGAACGATATTGGCCAAGCGCTCGCCCGCTTCATTCGCGATCATTTCCTCATCAAGGATGCCGTGCTGCCAAGACTGTCGCGGGCTGATCTTGCCGGGAGGTTCGGTGCCTGGCTCGCGTATGAGGACAATTCACGCCTCGTGAGCAGGGACTTAAGCATCGCGCTGGAGTGGCTGATCGGTGCCGTCGACAGCGCGGCGCTTCGTCAGTCCCTACGGGACGGCCTCCGCCGCGCACTCGACCAGGCCTCCGTCAGCGCCGGCTTGGGCGTCGTCCTGGATGTGTTTACTTCCGGCAACCACGCCGAGTCTCTAGTCGATCAGCTCGTGCAGGTTGGCCGCAACCAGCTGAAAGCGAACGAGGACACGATCCGCCAGCGTATCAAGGACCGCAGTCCATGGTGGCTCCCCAAGTTCGTCGATGAGGAAATCTATGAGCAGCTGGTCAGCGAGCTGCAGCGCATCCTCGATGAGATCGGCGATGACCCGAAGCACGCAGCCCGTGCCGATTTCACCCAGCGACTGCGAGATCTTAAGACCGCACTCAGCGAAGATCCCGTCATCATGGAACGGGGCCAGGTCTTGCGAGACGAGTTCTTGCGGCATCCGGCTGTCAAACGTTTTCTCGATGACTTGTGGCAGCGCATCAGAGGCTATCTCGGCGACGCCTTGAGCGATCCCGGTTCAGCGCTACGCGTCGGCCTGGAGCGCGAGCTGCGCAGCATCGGCCAGCAGCTACAGGAGGATTCCGAGGTAAGTGATCGACTTAACCGCTGGCTACGGGAGCTCATCACCTATCTCGTAGAGACCTACCGGCAGCCGTTGAGCGAGATCGTGTCGGATACGGTCGAGAACTGGGACGCCACCGCGACCGCCGAGCGCATCGAGCTCTACATCGGCCGAGACCTGCAGTTCATCCGCATCAACGGGACGTTGGTCGGCGGCCTCGTCGGCGTGTTGATCTACACAACGTGGGGCGCATTCGCGACGTAGGAGCGGCCGTTCCTACTCGTCGCGTAGGGCGCGCTTCAGGATCTTGCCGACCGCGGTCTTCGGTAGCTCGTCGCGAAACTCGACTTGACGTGGGATCTTGTAGCCCGTCAATCGCTCGCGACAATAGTCGATGAGTTCCTGCTCGGTCAGCGCGGGATCTTGTCTGACGGCGAATAACTTTACGGCCTCCCCGGATCCCGCGTCGGGGACGCCGATGACCGCGGCCTCGACGACACCCGGATGGCCAACGACGACATCCTCGATCTCGCTCGGATAGACGTTGAAGCCGGACACGATGATCAAGTCCTTCAGACGGTCTTCAATGTAGATATACCCCTGCTCATCCATGCGGCCGACATCGCCCGTACGCAACCAACCGTCACCAAACATGACCTTCGCCGTCGCTTCCGGCCGCTGCCAATAGCCCTTCATGACTTGCGGGCCGCGGGCACAAATCTCGCCGATCGTGCCCACAGGCAACGCCTCGCCGTCGTCGTCGACGATAGCGACCTCCGTCGACGGGAATGGCAAGCCGACAGAGCCGTTGAACTTGTCGGCTGTGAGCGGGTTGGCGCTGATGACCGGCGAGGCCTCGGTGAGGCCGTAGCCCTGGATGATCGGCATACCGGTCAAAGCCTGCCAATCATCGGAGACGGCACGCTGCACGGCCATCCCGCCGCCCATACACGCTTTCAGCCGGCTGAAGTCGACGCTCGCGAACTCCGGCCTTTGCAGCAGGGCAACGAAGAGCGTATTCACACCGGTCAGATACGAAAACGACGCGTTCTTCAATTCCTTGATAAATCCGCGTACGTCCCTTGGATTGGTGATCAGTAGATTGTGTGCGCCGAGCTCGACGAAACAGAATAAATTTACGGTCAATGAGAAGATGTGATAGAGAGGCAGCGGCGTCACGACGAGATCCCCGGGCCCCTCGATAACCGGTCGCGTCCAGACAGCAGACTGCAGGACATTGCTGACCATGTTTCGATGGGTTAACTCTGCCCCCTTCGCGACCCCGGTAGTCCCGCCCGTGTATTGCAGGAAGGCAATGTCGCCGGGCCCAACTGCCACGCTCCGGAAATCGCGGCTAGCGCCTATAGCGAGCGCTGCGGTGTATGTCACGGCGCCGGGCAGACGCCACTTCGGAACCAGACGCTTGACGTACTTGACGACGAAATTGGTCAACACGCGCTTTAAGCCCGGAAGATGATCGCCGAGTCCTGAAACGACGACGAGCTTGAGTTTGCCTTCGACTTTATCGATCACTTCCGCTACGGTCGCGGCGAAATTTTCGAGCACGATAATCGCGCTCGCACCGCTGTCGGTCAGTTGATGCTCGAGCTCTCTGGGTGTGTACAGCGGGTTGACATTGACCACCACGAGCCCGGCCCGCAGGATTCCGAACACGGCGACCGGATACTGCAGCACGTTCGGCATCATGACGGCCACCCGATCACCGGGCTGTAGCGACGGGATCGACTGCAGATACGCAGCGAAGTCGCGGCTCGATTTATCGACAGCCGCAAAACTCATCTGTGCACCGAGATTCGAGAATGCCGGCAACTCCGCGAAGCGTGAAAAACTCGCTTCGAGAAGTGCGGCTAGTGAAGCGTACTGGTCCGGATCGATCTCGGCCGGCACACCAGGCGGATAAGCGTCTAACCAGGGTTTATCCATCACTCACACAGTCGGCGAGACTCAGAGCAACCCCATGAGCACGATCCACACATTCTCGAGCATGACATCGTTCCCACGGGCGTTGGGGTGGATCCCGTCGGACTGCATGAGCTCTGCGTTCAGAGCGACATCTTCCATCAAGAAGCCCACGAGTGGAATATCGAACTCGCTCGCCAATTCCGGATAGGTGTTGGCCAACGCCTCCGTGTACGACGGGCCATAGTTGGGAGGGATCTGGATTCCGGTCAGCACGGTTGTCGCGCCGTGACTCTGTGTCAGTTCGATCATCGCGGCCAGGTTGGCACGCAGATTGTCGACCGGCTGTCCGCGCAGCCCATCGTTACCGCCGAGCTCGATAATGACGATCGCAGGCTGATGTAGCTCCAGGATCCGCGGCAATCTTGCCAGACCACCGGAAGTGGTATCCCCTGAGATACTGGCATTGACCACCTCATATCCGTAACCTTCCGTCCTGAGGCGATCCTCCAACTTGGACACCCAGGATTGCTCGAGACGCATTCCAAGGCCGCTGCTCAGAGAGTCGCCGACGATGACGATGGTCCGCTCCGCGGACCAGACAGACGTGGCCCCGACCGATGCAATGAGAGCTGCTGTCAGCACGCCGACGACTGAGTGGGTTCGAAATACGCCTTTGACTAACATGACTGATGCCGACTTCTTACTGACCGCCCAAGCACTGACCAAAAAGGTTACCAGCCCAGAGGGGGAGTTGACCATCCTGAACGATGTCAGCCTGGGCGTGAGGCGGGGCGAGACCGCCGCGGTAGTAGGCCCTTCCGGCGCCGGAAAGTCGACCTTATTGGCGCTCCTGGCGGGCCTCGACGAACCCACCTCCGGCCAGGTCTGGCTCGGCGGCGAAGAGCTCACGGCCCTGGACGAGGACGGCCGGGCGAGGTTGCGCAACCGCCAGGTCGGGTTCATCTTCCAATCCTTTCATCTCCTGCCGTCGCTGACGGCGCTCGAGAACGTGCTGCTGCCGCTGGAATTGAGCGGCGTGGATCATGAGGCAGAGCGAGCCCGCAAGGCGTTAAGCCGGGTCGACCTCGACAGCCGCGTGCACCACTATCCGCGACAATTGTCGGGCGGCGAGAAGCAGCGGGTCGCCATCGCTCGAGCCTTCGTGACGGAACCGGCGCTGTTGTTCGCGGACGAGCCCACCGGAAATCTCGACAACAAGACCGGTGAACGGATCATGAACCTGCTCTTCGAACTCAATGCCGCGGCTGAGACTACACTCGTTCTCGTCACCCATGAACTCGCCGCAGCAAACCGCTGCCACCGCGTGTTCGAGCTTGAGGGCGGCTGCCTCGTGAACTCAGCCGGTGGCCCACCGACCACTCGGGGCTGACGTCAGACCAGGCGTCGCAGCTTGCCGCCGGCGAGGTAGTCCTTCACGTTCTCCGCCACCTGATCCAGCGTTCGCTGCCTGGACTCCTTCGCCGTCCAGGCGATGTGTGGCGTCAAGATCAGGTTGGGAATGCCGGCAACCAGTAAGGGCTCCTCATCGGTCGGCGGCTCTTTAGCCAGCACATCGATTCCCGCTCCGGCTATCGTGCCACTCTTCAGTGCCTCTACCAACGCCGCGCTGTCGATCAGCGCACCGCGTGCCGTATTGATCAGCAACGCATCGGACTTCATTGCGGCCAACTCACGCTTGCCGATCAAATGGCGATTAGATTCGGTCAGCGGGCAGTGCAAACTTAGGACGTCCGCCCGTTCGAGGAGTGACTCGAACGGGATACGGGGCTCGGCGTACGTGCCGCCGTTGCCCCTCGGGCGTGCAGAGAGCAGTACCTCCATCCCGAATGCGCGGCCTGCATCGGCTACGCCCCTTCCGAGGGCGCCATAGCCGACGATTCCAAGCGCCTTCCCTGTGAGTTCGCGGATCGGGTAATCGAAAAGGGCGAACGTGTTGCTGCGCTGCCAGGCGCCGGCATTGACGATGGCCTGATAACCGTTGAGCTGGCGTGTCAGCGCCAGGACCAAGGCGAACACATGTTGGACGACAGCCGGTGTGCAGTAGTCGCGTATGTTCGCGACCGCTACACCGCGCTCTTGCGCCGTCGCGACATCGACGTTATCGCTACCGGTTGCGGCCAGGACGATGAGCTTCAGATTCGGATTCGCGGTCAGCGTCTCGGCGTCGATTCGCGCCTTGTTGACGATTCCGATCTCCGCATCCTGTAGCCGAACCGGGATCGCGTCCGGGTCGGAGTATTCGTAGTACTCGACTTCAACGAGCGCGTCCAGCGACGCGGTGTCGACTCCGGGGCCGAGCGTCCCGTAGTCCAGGAACGCTGCTTTCATTCGTTTCTTCACGGCGCAACACCTTACACTATGATCCCATGGCGAAGCCTTCCAACAGCCGCCGACCGGATTCGGATACTCCGTTCTGGGAGCGCAAGACTCTCCAGGAGATGACCCGCGCCGAATGGGAATCGCTCTGCGACGGCTGCGGCCGCTGCTGCCTGCACAAACTCGAGGACGAGGACACCGGGCGGATACATTACACCGACGTCGCCTGCCGGCTGTTGGATATGACGAGCTGTCGCTGTACCAATTATCCGGAGCGACTCAGACACGTCCCCGACTGCGCCGTGTTGAGTCCTGAGAGTCTGGAGGACCTTGCCTGGATGCCCTGGACCTGCGCCTGCCGCCGTCTGGCCGAGGGCCGCGGCCTCGCACGGTGGCACCCGCTCGTGTCCGGAACCCGGGAGAGCGTTCATCGCGCCGGTATCTCGATACGCGGCCGAGCGGTACCGGAGTCAAAAATTGGCGCCGGCGACGTCGAAGAACATGTGATTACCTGGCTACGGCTCCCGCGAGGCGGGCTGCGCAAATAGCATCGCTAACCCGCACACGACATTCTTAGCCGGTATTCTGCATGCCGTGTGCGATCCCGTTGATGCTGACCATCAACGCCTGCAATACCG
This sequence comes from Gammaproteobacteria bacterium, assembly GCA_036443505.1. Classification (GTDB taxonomy): domain Bacteria; phylum Pseudomonadota; class Gammaproteobacteria; order Steroidobacterales; family Rariloculaceae; genus SMWC01. The sequence continues at coordinate 15,478 of JAZFYK010000094.1, forward strand.
CGTCGTCCGACCGTCCGCCTTCGCGCCAGCGCTTCAGCAAATCCACCTGGAGCAGGCTCATCGGATCGACATAAGGGTTTCGCAAACGAATCGCTCTGCGCAACGTGTCCTGGTTCTCCAGGAGGGTCTTCTGCTCCAGCAGCTTCAGGATAATTTCGGTACAGAGCAGATACTCGGCGCGTATCGTCGGAAAGATCTCGCTGTGAAGAGAACCCGCAAGCTCAGAGTAGCGCTCGGCGATATCGATATCGGTCTTGCCGAGCACTGTCTCGACGTCGGCGATCAGCACCCGGAAGAATTGCCAGCGGTCGAGCATCTCTTTTAGAGCGTCCTCGCCGAACTGCTCGATCGCGTGCTTAAGGCCCGAGCCGACTCCGAACCAGCCCGGGAGCAGCAGTCGCGTCTGCGTCCAGGCAAACACCCAGGGGATCGCTCGCACGTCCTGAATATTCGAGCTGTCCGAGCGGGAAGCCGGCCGGGAGCCGATTCCAAGCTTTTCGATGACGTCTATCGGCGTTGCGCCGCGGAAGTACTCCCAAAACTCGGGCTTGTCGTAGATCAGGTCCTTGTATACGTCCCGGCTCGTAGACGCGAGTCCGTTCATGATCGAGCGCCAGCGAGGCTCCGAGGAATCCGGCACGGGTTCTTGTGCCGTTACCCAGAGCACGGAGCTGACCGTCTGTTCGAGAGAACGCATCGCAATCGCCCGCAGGCCGTACTTCGCGTTGATCATCTCGCCCTGCTCGGTCATTCGCAGGCGTCCGGCGACGGCGCCGGCCGGTGACGCCATCACGGCTTCGTGGAGTCTTCCGCCCCCGCGGCTCACAGTACCGCCGCGACCATGAAAGATCGTCAGCTTCACGTCCATGCGATGCATGGTCTCCACGAGTTCCTGTTGCGCCTGGCGCAGCGTCCAGCGAGCCGAGGCCAGACCGCCGTCCTTGTTGCTGTCCGAGTACCCCACCATGACCATCTGATGGGACTGCCGCCGCTCCAGGTGCGCGCGGTAACTGTCATCGGCGAGCAGGCCCGCCATAGTCGATGCGGCGCTTTGCAGGTCTTCGACCGTCTCGAACAACGGCACGACGTCCAGCGGCACCGCACCGCCTTTCGGCGCGAGGTCACCCCACTTGGCGAGTAGCAGAACCGATAACACGTCGTCGGGACCGTGAGTCATGCTGACGATGTACGGGCCGATCGCCTGGGCGCCGTACTTGCGACGGCAATGCGCGATGGCTTGGAATACCGCGAGTGTGCGACGCCCCTCCGATGAGAGTCTGCCGACGGGCGACTCGCGCCGGTTTAGCGCTTCCTTCAGTCGCGCGGTACGCGCCTCGCTGGTTCGGTTGAGCCAATCTTCGTCCTGCAGACCCTCGCCCACGACTCGGCGATGAACCAACGCGTTCTGCCGAATATCGAGCGTCGCGACGTGAAAGCCGAAAGTCTCGATTCGTCGCAGGAATCGGTAGACCGAAAACAGTCCGGCGTTCCGGCCCCGGTTCGCCCGCAGGCTGTCGGCGATCGACTCGATGTCCTGGGCGAATTCTTCGGGCGACTCATAGGGGAAGGCCGTATCGTCGTAGGTCGCCTGCAACCGTGCTGCAATCAGTCGCAGGAAAACCCGGTAGGGCATCTGCCGATGTCGAGCCGGAACCGAATGCGCCGCCTCAGGGAAGTGGCCCGCGTACAGTGCGCTGCGCGTGCCGATCTCCTCGTTGAAATCCGTTCGGCTTTCACTCTGGCTCAACTGTCTCGCAAGCGTCAAACACTCGTTGTAGTACAGATCGAGAACGAGTGATCTCTGACGCGCCAGTGACTCACGAATACTCTTCGCCGTGACATTCGGGTTACCGTCCATGTCGCCGCCAACCCAGGAAGCGAATCGGACCAGCGTGGGCGGACGAATGCGGCTGCCGTGCTCGGGGAAGACCGTCGCGATCGCGTCCTCGAGACCTTCATAGAATGGTGGGATCATCCGGTATAAGACATCGGTCAGGAAAAACAGGACGTGCTCTGCCTCATCACCGACCCTCATTTGTGTCTCGGGGTGTTCCTCGGTCTGCCAACCCGTCGTCATCTCCATGCGGATGCGTCCCAACGCGGCTTGCTCTTCCTGGGGCGTCATGTAGGGATCGAGCATCTCGACCATATGTCGCGTGATGTGCTGCTGCTTTCTCAGCAACGTTCGGCGCGTCGCTTCCGTCGGATGCGCGGTGAACACCGGCTCGACCGATAGCGTACTCAAGACACTCTCTATCGTTGGGGCATCGACGCCTGCTGCCTTAAGCTTGCATAAGGTATCGGCAAAGCCCAGAGGCTGTGGTGTCTCGGCGTCGCGCAGGTAAGCCCGGCGCCTGCGAATGCGGTGAACCTTCTCCGCCATGTTGACCATCTGAAAATACGTAGAGAACGCACGAATAAAGTCCCTGGCGGTCCGTGGCATCAGCGTGGCCAGCAGCGTCCTCAGTTCTTCCAGCGCGTGAGCGTCGCCCTCGCGATGCGCGATAGACGCCCGGCGAGCTGCCTCGACGAGATCGAAGAGTGCCTCCCCGCCCTGATCCTTGACCAGTTCGCCGACGAGTTCGCCCAGGCGATGGACGTCCTCACGCAGCGCCTTGTCTTTCTCGGCGAAGAAGATCTCGGCGCGGGGGATAGACTCTGATGCAGGAGTGGGCATGAGACGGGCACTTAGGCCGAGTCGGATTGTACCCCAGTCGGTATCTGGCTACCCGATTGCCAGGACTCACCGATAGCCGCGGGCCTGCAGTTCGAACAGCTTCGCGTACCGACCTTGCAGAGCGAGAAGCTCTGCGTGACTACCGCGCTCGACAATCTCCCCACGATCCATGACGACGATCAGATCGGCGCGCCGCACGGTCGAGAAGCGATGCGATATGAGAATCGCAATCTTGTCTTCGGTCAGAGAACGGAAGTCCTCGAATATCTCCGCCTCGGTCTCCGAGTCCATCGACGCGGTCGGTTCATCGAGGACCAGTATTTTCGCCGCGCTGCGCATGAACGCTCGGGCAAGCGCAATCCTCTGCCACTGTCCGACGGATAGTTCCTGGCCGCTGTGAAACCATCGTCCGAGCTGAGTGTTATACCGTTGCGGAAGTCTCTCGATGAACTCAGCGGCCTGACCCATGTCGGCGGCCTCGGCCCAGCGTCTTTCATTCCACAGGTTGGTGGAATCCCCGACGCCGATGTTCTCGCCCACTTTCAATTGATAGCGAGTGAAATCCTGGAAGATCACGCCGATGGAACTGCGCAGTGCGTCCGGATCCCATTGCGTCAGGTCCAGGCCCTGATAACTGATGCGTCCCCGATCAAGCTCGTAGAGCCCGGCCAGCAGCTTGATGAGCGTCGTCTTACCGGAGCCGTTGCGGCCGACGATCCCGACGCTCTGCCCGGGCTTTATCTCCAGGTTGATGTCTCGCACGGCTGGATGGCTGGCTCCGGGGTAGGTGAAGCTCACGCCCTCGAAGACCAACCCCGCACCGCGTTCGGGTCCCGTGAGGGCGGCGCCGTGCCGGGCCGGCGTCGGCTGTTCCAGGTACTCGTAGAGGTTGGACAGGTACAGGTTGTCTTCGTACATGCCACCGATACCACTCAACATCGAGGATACGGACGACTGCCCCTGCTTGAACACCAGCAGATACATCGTCATCTGGCCGAGCGTAATCGCACCCTGGATCGTCGAGACAGCAATCCACGCGTACGCCCCATAGAAGGCGAGGTTTGTGAGGAGCCCCAATCCCAAGCCCCAGGCGTCGCGGCGAATCGTGAGGTCCCGCTCCTCGTCGAAGAGCAGTTTGAAGATCTCCCGGTAGCGTCTGAGTAGCTCCGGCCCGAGCTGGAACAGCTGCACTTCCTTCGCGTGATCCTCGCGCGCGAGGACCATTTCCAGATACATGAGCTTGCGCCGATCCGGAGATCGATGGCGGAAGATCCGGAAGCGTGTGCCGGAGAAGTGGGTCTCGGCCACGAACGCCGGGATGCCCGCGAGTATCAGTATGCACACGGCCCACGGCGAAAACTGCAGCAACAACACCGCGTAACTCACGAGGGAGATACTGTGCTGAGCGAGCCCGAAGGTTCGGTTGACGAGACTCAGCGGCCGGCTCGAAGCCTCCTGACGCGCCCGGTTCAGCTTGTCGTAGAACTCGGAGTCTTCGAATTGTGCGAGTTCGAGTGTCAGCGCCTTCTCGAGAATCAGACTATTGATGCGCTGACTAAGGAGGACCCGCAGCAGGGTCTGGCAGAAACTGATCCCGCGCTGGATCGCCGCGATAGCGGCCACGAGCACGCCTTCCACGATCACGAAGACAAGAACCTCCCTATACGCCGGATCGCCGCCGGATTGAGCAACCGCGATCGCGGCGACTACGGCATCGATGATCAGCTTTCCGACGTAGGCGACACCCGCAGGCAGTAGCCCGGCAGTGATCGTGAAGATGGCGAGTGCAACCGTCAGGCGCTTATGCGTGCTCCACACGAGCGCCACCGCTCGGCGGCTGTACCGATAGACGCCGAGATAGCTCTCGAATGCGCTGGAGGACGGCGGTGAATGGTTCGTAGTCAAGTGTGGGCGTCAGAAGTTGGCGATGGCTCCGCAGGCATGGTATTAGGGTGCTAGGCCATAATCCAAGAAGCAATCTGTGCCCATCCTTCCGGACTCTCACGGCATCTTTGTTCTGCTGCTCACGCCGCTGGCGCTGTATCTATTTACGCGAGACAGACTGCCCTTGGAGGCTTCCGGCCTCGTCATCATCGTGATACTCGTCCTGAGTTTTGAGCTATTCCCGTACGAGGCGAACGGCGAGCGTCTTGCGCCGACCGCTTTTCTCGCCGGCTTCGGCAACGAGGCGCTGATCACGATCTGCGCGCTCATGATCCTGGGCAAGGGGCTCGAGGCGACCGGTGCGCTGCAACCGCTCGCCTTGTCTCTGGCGAACGCCTGGACGGCCCGACCCAAGCTGGCCAGTCTCGCGACGTTGGCGATCGCGGCGATCTTAAGCGCCTTCCTCAACAACACCCCGATCGTCGTCATGCTCCTACCGATGCTCATCGGTGTGGCGGTACGGAATAAGCTGGCTCCGTCGTCGATCCTCATGCCCGTCGGCTTCGCGACGTTGATCGGAGGCATGGCCACGACGATCGGCACTTCCACCAATCTGCTCGTCGTCGGCATCGCGGCAGACCAGGGTCTTGCGCCTTTCGGGATGTTCGATTTCACGCTGCCGGTATTGATAGTCGGCGTTGTCGGCGTGCTGTATCTGTGGCTCGTCGCTCCGCGGCTGCTCCCCGAGCGGAAGCAACCCCTGTCGGATCGTTCGCCGCGAGTCTTCGACGCGATGTTCCACATAAACGATGCGAGTGCGGCCTGTGGCCTGACGTTCGCCGAAGTGCTCGCGCTGACCAATAACGAGATGCGTGTGGATCGCATCGAGCGAGGCGAAGGCCTTTCCGTCACGAAGTTGCCATTGGTCAGACTCCTGGCGGGCGATCGGCTTGCCGTCAAAGATGCGCCCGAACGCCTGAAGCGGTTCGAGAGACAGCTCGGCGCCACGCTGCACAGCGCTCTCGGCGACGATGACATCACCGATGAGACGCATACCATCAAGGACCAGCAGCATCTCGCCGAGATCGTCGTGACGCGCGGGTCCCTCCTGCACCGGGCGAGCCTGACGGGCACGCGATTCGCCCAGCGCACGGGCCTGTTGCCGCTCGCACTGCACCGCGCCCACGAGCCCGACACCGAGGAGATCAGCGGCAACATTGGCGCCACAAAGCTGCGCGCTGGTGATGTGGTGCTGGTTCAGGGTACCGATACTCAGCTCGCGCAGCTCAAACGCTCGGGTACCGCGCTGGTACTGGACGGCGGCACTGACCTGCCGCGGACACACCGATCCGACCGCGCGCTGGCCATCATGGCCCTCGTCGTCCTGGCGGCCGCGACCGGCCTCCTGCCGATCTCCGTCGCCGCGGTCGTAGGCGTCGGCGCGATGCTCGCTACGCGCTGTCTGACCTGGGAGGATGCGGCCGGCTCGCTGTCATCTCAGGTGGTCATGATTATCGTCGCGAGCCTGGCGCTCGGGCTCGCGATGACCGAAACCGGCGGCGCCCTGTATATCGCGCAGGCGTTCGTGGAAGGGGCCAGGCTGCTGCCCACGCCCCTCATACTGAGCGCGCTCATGCTGGTCATGGCGATCATGACGAACGTGGTCTCCAACGCCGCCGCAGGCATCATCGGCACGCCGATCGCGATCCAGATGGCACGGGAGCTGGGCGTGCCCGCGGAACCCTTCGTCGTAGCCGTGATCTTCGGTGTCAACATGAGCTACGCCACACCGTACGGGTACCAGACGAATATGCTGCTGCTGTCGGCCGGCGGCTACAAATTCTCCGACTTCATGCGCGCCGGGGTGCCGCTCGCGGCCTTGATGTGGCTCGGATTTTCGATCGTATTGCCCATCGTCTACGATCTGTGACAGGTCTTGGCCATGACGAACTTGACCCCCGAGCGAGCGCGAGGACATACTTTCGCCCCATGGACCGATCTGCACGCAGGCATTCCCGTACGGACCGCTGGTGGCGAAGCTCCCCGGCGGAGAGGGTAGTGCGCGCCTAGACCGACGAGTCCATCTCGATCAAGGCAAACCCATCTCCGCCCTTGCGGAGATGGGTTTTTTATTTCTACAGCTTGTGAGACTTAAGCGACGATGAAGGCGCCGTTCGACATTGCAGCCGACCTGGACACGCCGGTCTCGGCTTATATCAAGCTCCGGGCGTTCAAGCCGTGCTTTCTACTGGAGAGCGTCGAGGGGGGTGAACGCCTGGCGCGTTATTCGTTGCTCGGACTCGGTGCCGGGCTGACGCTGGAGCTAAGGACGGACACAATGCGGATCAACGGCGAAGCCGTGCCACGACCGGAGAGCGGCTCGGCCTGGCGCGACGCGATGCGCGAGACGTTGGCGGCTAGCCCCGCGCTCAACCCGGCCATCGACGGCATTCCATTCGCGGGCGGCCTCGTGGGCGCTACCGGCTACGATGTCGTGCGTTACTTCGAGCGGCTCCCGAAGAATCAATCGGAGCTCGACGGGCTCCCGCAGGCTGCTTACATCGCCCCCGAATCCCTGCTGGTATTCGACCACCTGACCCGCCGAGTCGCACTGCTCCATTCGGGCACCGAGGCCGAGCGCCAGGCGCTCAGGGAGGAAGTGATTCAAGCCCTGCGCCGCGGCATAGACGACGGCACGACCCGGGGTAGTTTCTCCAAGGCTGAGGCCAGCCTCAGCCGGGAAGAGTTCACGGCTGCGGTCGAGCGGTGTAAAGCGCATATTACCGCCGGTGACATCTATCAGATCGTACTCTCGGTACGTTTCAGCGGCACGACCGACCTCGATCCATTCCAGTGTTACCGCGCCTTGAGGTTGTTGAACCCCTCCCCCTATATGTATTTCCTTGAGCTCGATGACCTCACGATCGCCGGGTCTTCGCCCGAAGCCCTCGTGCGTCTGGATGGCCGTAGTGCCTCGCTGAGCCCGATCGCGGGCACGCGGCCCCGCGGCCGGACCAGCGAAGAGGACCTCGCCCTGGAGAAAGAGCTACTCGGCGACCCCAAGGAGAACGCGGAACACGTCATGCTCGTGGATCTCGCCCGCAACGACCTCGGCCGCGTTGCATCGGCCGGCTCCGTGCACGTGAGCCCGTACCGGACGATCGAGCGGTACAGCCATGTCATGCACATCGTGAGCGGCGTACACGGCGAGCTCGTCGCGGACAAGGACGCGCCGGACCTGTTCACGGCGACCTTTCCTGCGGGCACGCTCGTCGGCGCGCCCAAGGTGCGTGCGATGGAGCTCATTGCCGGCATGGAGCCCGTGGGCCGTGGACTCTACGGTGGCACGGTCGGCTATTTTGCCAAGAGCGGCAACATGGACCAGGCCATTACTATCCGGACGATGGTCTTCCACGGCCGCGAGTATAGTTTCCAGGCCGGCGCCGGCATCGTGGCGGACAGCGACCCCGAACGTGAGTACGAGGAGGTACTGGCGAAAAGTGCCGTCCTGAGGCGTGCCCTGGAGATCGCGGAGGAAGGATTGTGAGCACCCGTCTCCTGTTAATCGATAACTACGACTCTTTCACCTACAACCTCGTGCAGGCCTTTCTCGTGCTTGAAGCGGAGGTCATGGTGTACCGCAATGATGCCATCGATGTCGGCGAGGCGGCCGAGCTCAATCCCACTCACCTGGTCATCTCGCCGGGCCCGGGCCGCCCCGAAGATGCCGGGAGATCGCTGGCGATGATCGAGGCCTTCGCCGGGAAGATCCCGATGCTTGGCGTCTGTCTCGGCCATCAATGTATTGTCCAGCACTTCGGCGGGGAGATCGTAGCCGCCGGCGTCCTCATGCACGGTAAGACGTCCCGGGTCGAGCACGACGGGTACACGCTCTACCGTGGCTTGCCGAGCCCCTTCCCGGCCGGGCGTTATCACTCACTGGCCGCCGATCGACGCAGGATCCCGAAGACCCTGCAGGTGTCCGCAACGACCGACGTGGATGAAGTCATGGGCGTCCGCCACCAGGAGCTGCCGATAGAAGGCGTCCAGTTCCATCCGGAAAGCGTACTGACACCGGCTGGCCCCTCCTTACTCGAGAATTTCCTCTACCCCGAACGGGCCGCCAGCCGAGGGTAGCCTAAGGAGCCGAACGATGAGTGCCGACGCGGTTGAATTGCTGGAACGGGTATTGGCGGGCTCGGATCTCAGCGAGGCGGAGGCCGCCTGGATTCTCAGATCGATGGCCGAAGACGATCTCGCGCCCGCCCTGTCCGGTGCGCTCCTGATCGGCCTGAGGTGCAAGGGTGAGGCCGCGAGCGAGATACGCGGTTTCGCTCAGGCGATGCGGGAACTCGCGCGACGACCGGATATTCCGACTGGGGGCGCATACGTCGATATCGTCGGTACCGGGGGCGATAGCTCCGGTAGTCTGAATCTGTCCACAGGCAGCGCTTTGCTGGCCGCGGCCTGTGGACTTTCGGTCGTCAAACACGGCAATCGCTCAATCTCGAGCCGCTCCGGCAGCGCGGACGTGCTCGAAGCGCTCGGTCTCCCGATGCCACTCGATGAAAAAGAGGCCGGCCGGAGCCTGAAGGCATTGGGCTTTACATTCCTGTTCGCGCCGCACTACCACCCGGCTATGAAGTCCATCGGCCCGGTACGCGGCGCCCTCGGCGTACGTACGGTGTTCAACATTCTTGGCCCGCTCGCGAACCCGGCCGCACCGCCATTCCATGTCATCGGGGCATTCAGCGAGGAAATGGCCGAGATCATGGCGCAGACGCTCTCCGGCATGGATGCCGAGCGAAGCTTCGTCGTCCACGGCGCGCCGGGCTGGGATGAGGCGACGCCGGTCGGACCGTTCCACTGCTTCGATGTCCGGCCGGGCATGGTACAACGCAGCGTTCGCGACCCCGCCGACCTGGGCCTCACACGCTGCGGTGCCGACGAGCTGCTCGGCGGCGAGGCGCCGGAGAACGGCGACAGACTCGCGGCTGCGCTTCGCGGCGAGGACACGCAGGCGCACCGCGACGCGCTGGTGCTGGGTGCAGCCCTGGCGCTCGAGGTCACGGGCACGGAGCCCGATGCCGAGCGCGCAGTCGAGCGAGCTCGCGAGACGCTAAAGGACGGCACTGCAGCCGAGTTTCTGCAACGTCTGCAGGAGTTCGGACGGGAGCTGCGCGCGTGACGGCCGACTCTTTTCTGGATCGTATGCTTAACGCCAGCCGCGAACGCGTCGGGTTGGCGCGCGCCCAAGAGTCCGAAGCCGCGCTGCGAGCCCGGGCGATGCGTAAGGCAGCCCCACCGACCCTGCGACTCGGCGAGTTCGACCTGATCGCGGAGTTGAAACTTCGTTCGCCCGCCGCCGGTGCCCTGGCCGAGCCAGACTTCGATCGGCACGCTCAACTTAACGCATACGCCACCGGCGGAGCCGCCGCGATCTCCGTACTGACCGAACCGGATGAGTTCAACGGCAGCCTGGCCCATCTTCAGGAGGCCGCGTCGGCTCTGGAGCCCCATGGCATTCCGGCAATGCGCAAGGATTTTCTCACCGATCCCTATCAGGTGCTGGAAGCGAAAGCGGCAGGAGCCGGAGGCGTCCTGGTCATCGTGACGATGCTCACGGATGCCGAAGTGGAAGCCCTTCTGGCATGTGCCCGAGAGTGCGGCCTGTTTGTCCTGCTCGAGGCTTTCAACGCCGACGATCTCGCGCGGATCGTCAAACTCGTGGACGCCAGGCCGCCCGGGCCCGAGGCGGCGCCCGTGTTGTGTGGCGTGAACTGTCGTGATCTAAAAAGCCTGGCGGTCGACTTCGACCGATTCGCGGCGCTCGCCGAGCATTTGCCGGAGGGACTCACGGCGGTCGCAGAAAGCGGGGTGCGCGGCGTAGACGAGATCCGTGCGCTCGCGCAACTGGGATACCGTGCCGCGCTCGTGGGATCGGCGCTCATGCAATCGAGTGAACCTGTTGCCGCCGTCGCCCGGCTCATCGCCGCCGGCACCGAGCGGCTCGCGGAGATGCGCGCATGTTCATAAAGATCTGCGGAATGACGAGCGACGACGCCGTACACGCGGCGGTCTCAGCGGGCGCGGATGCCTTAGGCTTCGTTTTCGCCGACTCGAGCCGACGCGTGACTCCGGACCAGGCCGTGCGGCTTTGCCAGGATCTACCCGTCGGTTTGGTCCGCGTGGCCGTCATGCGTCACCCTAGCACCGAAGAGTGGCAAGCAGTTCGTGAACGATTCGCACCGGACTGGCTGCAGACCGAGGCCGAGGATCTGGAGGCACTCGAGCTTCCGGCTGAGTGCCGGCCGTTGCCGGTTTATCGGAACGGCCAGAGGACTCCCGCCAGACTTCCAGCACGCATGCTCTTCGAGGGAAAGCGGAGTGGCGCGGGCGAGGTGGCGGACTGGCGCGAGGCCGCGTCGATCGCGACCGAAACGCAGATGATCCTGGCGGGCGGCCTGGACGCGGACAACGTGGCAGACGCGATCCACACCGTCGAGCCCTGGGGGATCGACGTCTCCAGTGGAGTCGAACGCGAGCCGGCAGAGAAAGACCCGGAGAAAATCAGGTTGTTTATCGCCCGAGCGCGGGCAGCGGAGACACGGTAATGACGACGAAGGAGCACGAGGCCCTATTCGAGGCATTGCTCGATGGCAGGCTACCTGATGCCGAGGGCCGGTTCGGGCCCTATGGAGGTCGTTACGTACCCGAAACGCTGATGCCCGCGATCAATCGGCTCACGGAAGGCGTCTACCGGAGCTTGCCGGATCCGGAATTCCAACGGCGCTTGAAGGAGGAACTGACGGGTTGGGTGGGTCGTCCGACCGCGTTGGCCGAGGCGCCGCGGCTGTCGGAGCGTTGGGGCGCCGAGGTCTGGCTCAAACGCGAGGATCTGGCTCATACCGGCGCCCATAAGATCAACAATACGATCGGCCAGGCGTTGTTGGCGCAGACACTCGGCGCGACCCGGGTCGTGGCCGAGACCGGTGCCGGTCAGCATGGCGTCGCCGCGGCCGCCGCGTGCGCCCGAGTGGGGCTCCCGTGCACGGTATACATGGGCGAGGTGGACGTGGCCCGACAGGCACCGAACGTGGACCGCATGGTCCGGCTCGGCGCGACAGTCGTCCCGGTCAGCTCCGGAGATCGTACCCTCCGAGCGGCGATCGACGAGGCCATGAGGGATTGGGTATCCGACCCCGACGAGACCTATTATCTGTTGGGCTCGGCAGTTGGGCCGCACCCCTATCCTTACCTAGTCAGGGAGCTACAGGCCGTGATCGGCCGCGAAGCGCGTGAGCAACTCATGGCGTGTTCGAGGCTGCCGGATGCGGCTTTCGCCTGCGTCGGTGGGGGCTCCAATGCAATCGGGCTCTTTCACGGCTTCCTGGCAGACCGTCAGGTGAAGCTCTTCGGCGTAGAGGCCGGCGGCCGTGGACCGGCGCTGGGCGAGAACGCCGCGACGCTGGCGGCGGGTCGGCCGGGGGTACTCCACGGTAGCCACTCCATGCTGCTCTACGATGACGACGGCCAGATACAGGAAACCCATTCGGTCTCGGCCGGCCTGGATTATCCCGGTGTCGGCCCGGAGCATTCGTTGCTTAAGCTCATCGGCCGCGTGGAGTACGTGACGGCTAGCGACGCCGAAGCGCTGGAGGCGCTCGATGAGTGCTGTTTGCTCGAGGGCATACTGCCCGCGCTGGAGTCGGCCCATGCTTTGGCGGGCGCAAGGCGCTGGGCCAAAGCGCACCCCAAGGCTCGGATCCTGATCGGCCTGTCGGGCCGCGGCGACAAAGACATGCCCATCCTCGCTGAGTATTCGGCAGGCGACGCCGACAAGGGGACGGTAATTGCAGCCGCATGAGCAGCTGCGCCAGGCCCTGACACTCGACGGCGCGCCGGCGCTGATCGCTTTCGTCACGGCCGGTTACCCCGAGCCGGAGCGATTCCTCGAGGTGCTGCGGGAAATCGGCGAGGCCGCCGATGCCGTGGAGATCGGCGTGCCGTTCACGGATCCGATGGCGGATGGCGTCACGGTACAGCGTGCGAGCCAGGCCGCCCTGCAACGAGGCGTTAGTCTGCGCTGGATATTCGCTCAACTCGCGTCCCGTGAGTTCGAGTTGCCGGCGCCCGTGCTGCTCATGAGCTACCTGAACCCACTTTTGGCGTTCGGCTTCCGGCGCCTCGCTGAGCGCGCGCTGGAGACGGGAGTCAGCGGGTTCATCGTGCCGGACCTGCCCTATGAGGAATGTACGCCGCTGAAAACCGAGTTGGACGCGCAGGGTCTTGCGCTCGTGCAGCTCGTGACACCCGCGACGCCAGTCGAACGGCTGCATATTCTTTGCGCGGCCAGCGGGGGGTTCGTCTACGCCGTGACCCGCACGGGCATCACCGGCGGCACCGAGAGCCTGCCCGAAGAGCTCACCGAGTATCTCGCGGAGGTGAAGCGCGCCTCGAGTCTCCCCGTGTGCGCGGGGTTCGGGGTCCGCGAACGAGAGCAGGTTCGGCTCATCGCGGAACACGCCGACGGGGTCATCGTCGGCTCGGCACTGCTCGAGGCGCTCGAGGCCGGCCAACCCCCCGGGGCTTTTTTGACTGCGCTCCGCCCGTGAACTCGAACGTGATAGCGTAAGGCATTCCGCCGGAGCGAGCTGATGAAGAGAGTGATTGCGCACGATTCGCTGGCCTACGTCGGGCTCTTGAAGAACGTGCTCGAGCAATCCGGAATCGGCTGCGTCATCAGAAACGATCAGCTTTCCGGCGGACTCGGCGAGATCCCGTTCCTGGAGTGCCTACCGGAGCTCTGGGTGTTCGAGGATAAGGACCTGGCGCGCGCGACGACGCTGTTGAAGAATCTCGAGGAGTCGCCCGAGACGACGGCGCAATGGCGCTGCGCGGACTGCGGCGAGTTCAATGACGGGCAGTTCGGGGCGTGCTGGCATTGCGGCACCGCGGATACTCATGGTGCATAAATACCCAGGCGCGTGGGAGGTGGCCCGTGACGACGAATCATGAAACGCAAGACGCAGCTTCTCCGATAGCCTGCGTTCTTCTCATCGGGAATGAGCTTCTCTCCGGCAAGACACAGGATGCGAATCTTAAGTATCTCGGCTCGGAACTTGCAGAGCTCGGTGTCCGTCTCGTCGAGGCACGAGTGCTTCCGGATGATGAGGATGTCATCGTCACGACGCTGAACGAGTGTCGAGAGCGGTTCGACTACGTCTTCACGACCGGTGGAATCGGTCCGACCCACGACGATATCACCGCCCGGTGTATTGCGACCGCATTCGGGCGGGACCTGATTCTGGACGAGGAAGCCGTCGCGCGACTGCGGCGCGGCACATTCGAACTCAATGAGGCGCGTTTGAAGATGGCGCGCGTACCGGAAGGCGCAACCCTGATTGACAATCCGCTGAGCTACGCTCCCGGCTTCCGGGTCGAGAACGTCTTTGTGCTCGCCGGTATACCGAGCGTGGCGCGGGCGATGTTCGAGACCATAGCGGCTGAGCTCGCTGTCGGAACTCCCATTCACTCTAGAAATGTCGATGTGTTTCTTCGCGAAGGCGATATCGCAGGGCCGCTCGAGCACATCGCATCGCAATATCCCGAGTTAGATATCGGCAGTTATCCGTTCTCCCGGGACGGTCGCTTCGGTGCGAATCTTGTCGTGCGCGGCACGGACGTCGGACGGCTCGAGCAGGCCCTGGCGCAGATCGTCGCCGCCATGACCGAACTCGGGGATGAGTCGAGCGTCGGCCCGCCCTCTTAGCGCGGCCGCAGACTAAGAACCAGACCGGCCGCCGCCGCGAGCCACCCGGCCCAACTCGGATCGGCCTCGAGGCCGATCCAGAGTACACCGGCGATCAGCAACCCCGCGCTCGAAATCGGGTGGTCAGCGATCCTGGTCACGCGGAAGAACCTGCCGACTTGCCGCGGTGCATCCTGAGGCGGGTCCGCCGGTTCCTCGTCCACGACTCCACGCAACACCCGATGGATGACCTCGGGCAGTAGGAGGAGGTCTTCGCTGATGTCCGGCCAATTCCTGAGCAGTTGCTCGAGATGAGCTCTCGGGTTCGTGCGTCGCTTCATCCAGTCTTCCAGGAACGGCTTGGCGGTCTGCCACAAGTCCAGCTCCGGATGGAGCTGCCTGCCGAGTCCCTCGATGTTGAGCAAGGTCTTTTGAAGCAGCACAAGCTGAGGCTGCACTTCCATACGAAACTGCCGCGCCGTCTCGAACAGCTTCAGCAACACAAGCCCGAAGGAGATGTCTTTCAACGGTTTGTCGAATATCGGCTCGCAGACCGAACGCACGGCAGACTCGAGTTCGTCCACGCGTGTATCGGGCGGGACCCACCCCGAATCGACATGAAGCTTGGCGACGCGATAGTAGTCACGCTTGAAAAATGCGAGAAAGTTCGCGGCTAGATAATGTCGGTCGCGGGCACTGAGGCTGCCCACGATGCCAAAGTCCACCGCGACGTAGCGTGGGCGTTCCGGGTCTTCAACATCGACGAAGATATTGCCCGGGTGCATGTCGGCATGGAAAAAATTATGCTGGAAAACCTGCGTAAAGAAAATCTCTACGCCGTTCTCCGCGAGCCGAACGATATTCGTACCCTGCGCCCTGAGCGCATCGACATCGCTGATGGGGATACCTGAGATCCGTTCCATGGTCAGGACGTCTGGACGGCAATAGTCCCAATAGATCTCCGGCACGTAGAGCTGGCTGGAACCTTCGAAATTGCGCCTGAGCTGTGCCGCATTCGCCGCTTCCCGCATAAGATCCAGTTCTTTATAGAGTGTCTTCTCGAACTCGCTGACAACTTCCACGGGTCGAAGACGCCGGCCGTGCTGCCAGTAGCGCTCAGCCAGCCCCGCGATGGCGTAGAGCACTTCCAGGTCCTGCTGGATCAGCTTGCGTACACCCGGACGCAGGATTTTCACGACGACGGCTTCGCCACCTTCGAGCCGGGCCGAGTGCACTTGTGCGACCGAGGCCGCCGCCAACGGTTGCCGCTCGAATTCCGCGAAGACGTCGTCTACGGGCGCGCCGAATGCTTGTTCGAGAATCGTGAGTGCCACTTCGGAGTCGAACGGCGGAACCTGATCCTGGAGTTTGACTAGTTCCTTGGCGATATCTGGCGGCAGCAGGTCGCCACGAGTAGAAACAGCCTGGCCGAACTTGACGAAGATCGGCCCGAGCTCCTCGAGTGCCTGACGAATTCTCGCCCCCAGAGGTTCTCGACGACGTCCCCACCGTGGCACGAGGCGCCGTAACCAACCGACCGGCCTGAGCAGATGTGTCGCCCAGATGAATTCGTCCAAGCCGTGTTTTATTAGCACGCGCTGGATGGCCAGAAGGCGGAAGACTAACCGGTACCGTCGCATGTCGCTTCGCTATCCCTTCTCCGCGGCCGCGATATGACCGTCGATTCGGACCGTTACCCGTTCGGCATCGTCGCGCAGCCGCTCGATCTCCGCGAAGAATCCCTCCACTTCCACGCGTGTCGGGAGCTGGCGGCTTTCTTCCTGTATATATTCGGTCGTATTCATGCCCAAGGCGGCGACCGCCCGTTTGGTCCAGGCGCGAACGTTGCGCGCGGCGTTCCCGGCCTGGTGTGCCAGTACATCGCCGAGTACGTGGGAGAGCTGCTCTTCCAGATCCGGCCGGGCCAGGCGCAGCAAGGTGGAGAACTCTTCCGCCACTTCCGCGTCTCCGGTCACCGCGATTCCCGACTCTTTGAAGCCACTAAGCGCATCGCCGCGCAACGCAGCAAATAAGCCCAAGGGAGTACCGTGTACCGTGGCCGTTGCGGGCGCTTTACTCGCGAACTCCACGCGTAGTCTGTCCTCGTCCGCGGCGAGAACGATCGTGATGCCGGGACCCTCGACGTCGATTGCCAGGCTCTTGCCCTGCATCGACGACAACAGGTCCAGTGCGGCCGTGGACTCTTGAACGTGGCCGTTCAATATCTGTTCCATGATCGCGACAGGAGACGGCTTCACGAGTCGCTAAACCCATCAATATGGCCCTGTTGGACCACTAGATGCGGTAACCGAGATGCAGCGCCACGATCCCGCCCGAGACGTTGAAATACTCGCAACGCTCGAACCCCTGCCGAATCATGAGTTCCTTTAGCTCGTCCTGATCGGGGTGCCGGCGGATCGATTCGGCGAGATACCGATAACTATCGGCGTCGTCGAGTACGAGCTCGCCGAGCCTCGGCAGGACCTTAAGACTGTAGAAATCGTAGAGCGGTTCCAGGAAACTTAGTCGCGGCCTGGAAAACTCCAGAACCAACAGCCGCCCACCCGGTTTCAGCACGCGCAATAGGGACGCGAGCGCGGCTTCCTTGTCGGTCACGTTTCTGAGTCCGAAGCCGATGCTGACGCAGTCGAATGTCCCCGACTTGAACGGCAGTCGCTCCGCGTCCGCTTGCAGATAGTGCACGTTGCCGACCTGGCCGGCGTTGATGAGCCGGTCGCGCCCCAGGGCCAGCATCCTGGCGTTGATATCGGTGACGATAACCGTACCGCCGGGCCCGACCTGCCGCGCCAGCCCGAGGCTCAGATCGCCGCTCCCGGCCGCGACGTCCAATGCGACCTGCCCCGGCCTGAGCCCGCTTTTCGCAATCGTCAGCCGCTTCCAGACCCGATGCAACCCCGCGGACATAAGGTCGTTCATGAGGTCATAGCGGCTCGCCACAGAGTCGAATACTCCGCGTACTTTTTCTTTCTTTTTATCCCAAGGAACCGACTCAAAGCCGAAATCGGCTAAGTCGTCACTGGTCTTCGTATTCTTCTTGTCCGTCATTCGGTTCCGCCGACAATCGACGATGTCCCGCTTCTTCGAGCCGGGTCAGGTATCGCCGCCAGTTGCTCTCGTGCTTCAACCCTAAGTCATAGAGTATAGGCCACGTATAAAGGCCCGTATTGTGGCCGTCGTCGAACACGAGCCTGACCGCGTAGCGGCCGACCGGCTCGATCTTATCTATGTTGACTGCTTCTTTCCCGGCGACGAGCACTCCTTCGCCGCCGCCATGTCCCTGGACTTCGGCCGATGGCGAGAATACTCGCAGATACTCGGCTGCCAGCTCGAACCGTTTGCCGTCGGAGAAGCTGATCCGAAGCCGGCGCGAGCGTTTTTGCAGCGTGATGTCGATCGGATGAGGCGCGTTCGGCATCTAGAGAATGTAGCGCGTGAGGTCCTCGTTCTGCACGAGCTCGCCCAGGTGATCGTCGACGTAGGTCGCATCGACGATGACAACCTGTCCGCCCTTGTCGGCCGCCTCGAACGACACGACCTCCAGGAGACGCTCCATGACCGTGTGGAGCCGCCGCGCACCGATATTCTCCGTACGCTCGTTGACATGGAAAGCCACTTCGGCGATGCGCTGGATGCCGTCGGGCTCGAAACTCAGCTCAACCCTCTCGGTCCCCATCAGGGCTGTGTATTGCTCAGTCAGACAAGCGTCCGGCTCCGTTAGTATGCTAACGAAGTCGGCCGTGCTCAACGCGTCCAGCTCGACCCGGATTGGGAAACGGCCTTGCAGCTCCGGGATGAGATCGGACGGCTTCACCACAGTGAACGCGCCCGACGCGATGAACAGGACGTGGTCGGTGCGAACCATGCCGTAGCGCGTACTCACTGTGCAGCCCTCGACCAGTGGCAATAGATCGCGCTGCACGCCCTCCCTCGAAACGTCGGCGCCCATCGTATCCGCACGGCGTGCGACTTTATCGACTTCGTCAAGAAATACGATGCCGTCTTGTTCCACGGCGTTCAGCGCCTTTAGCTTGATCTCCTCTTCGTTGATCATCTTGCTCGCTTCTTCGTCCGTTAGAACCTTCAGCGCAGCTTCAACCTTGAGTTTGCGCTTGTTGCGCCGCCCGCCCGAAACGTTCTGGAACATGCTCTGTAACTGACTGGTCATCTCCTCCATCCCTGGAGGCGCCATGATCTCTACGCCGACCATCGGCGACTCGACTTCGATCTCGATGTCGCGGTCGTCCAGTTCACCTTCCCGGAGAAGCTTCCGGAACCGTTGTCGGGTCTCGCCGCCGTCGCCGTCGTCCTCAGAGCCGGGCAATAACGCATCCAATAACCGATCCTCCGCGGCATCCTTCGCGCGATGACTGACCCTGGCGAGTTCCTCTTCGCGCACCATCTTGACCGCCATGTCGGCCAGATCACGGATGATCGAATCCACCTCGCGACCGACATAACCGACCTCGGTGAATTTCGTGGCTTCGACTTTGATAAATGGCGCTTTGGCGAGACGAGCGAGGCGTCGGGCAATTTCCGTCTTGCCGACGCCGGTCGGGCCGATCATGAGAATATTCTTCGGTGTAATTTCGCTGCCGAGCGGTTCACCGACCTGCACCCGGCGCCAGCGATTCCGTAACGCAATCGCGACCGCACGCTTCGCTTCCATCTGGCCGACGATGTGTTTGTTCAGTTCCTGAACGATTTCTCTGGGGGTCATCGACATGCTAGTGGTCGCTCTTCCTGCCGAGTTCCTCGATCGTGATCTGGCGGTTGGTATAGATACAGATGTCACCCGCAATCTCGAGCGCTTTCTCGACGATCGTTCGCGCGTCCAGATCCGTATTGTCCAGCAGGGCTTGCGCCGCCGCCTGCGCGTAGGCTCCGCCGGAACCGATCGCGAGCAGATCGTGTTCGGGCTCGATCACGTCCCCGGTGCCCGATATCAGCAGAGATTTCTCGTCGTCCGCGACACAGAGCAACGCCTCCAAGCGTCTCAGCATCCGCTCCGTCCGCCAGTCCTTCGCGAGTTCGATCGCCGCGCGCGTTAGATTGCCGTACTGCTCGAGTTTTTTCTCGAAATATTCGAACAGCGTGAACGCGTCCGCGGCTCCGCCCGCGAACCCGGCCAGGACCTTGTCGTCGTGCAAGTAGCGAATCTTGCGCGCATTGCCCTTCATGACCTTGTCACCGAGCGTGACTTGTCCGTCACCGCCGAGTGCCACGTGGCCGTTGCGGCGTACGCAAACGATAGTCGTGCCGTGGATTTTATCCATGTCGAATCTGGGCTCGTGAGTGGCCCGGCCGTCGGACGTCAGTCGTCCCGGCGCCTCGCCCGGGGGTGCGATTGATCATATATATGGGCGAGGTGCTGGAAATCAAGCTGCGTGTAGATCTGAGTCGTGGAGATACTCGCGTGGCCCAGCAACTCCTGGACAGCCCGCAGGTCGCCGCTGGACTCGAGCATATGGGTGGCGAAGGAGTGTCTGAGCATATGCGGGTGGATCGCGAGCCCCGCGCCATGACGCCTGGCCCACTGCTTGAGCCGCGCCTGGACCGTACGACCCGCCAGGCGGGTGCCACGCCGAGAGATAAACAGCGCATCCTCATCGACGGCCGCCACCGCCGCACGGAGTTCGATCCACGACTCGAGCGCCGCGACGGCATACCGCCCGACGGGAACGACTCGCGTCTTATTGCCCTTGCCCGTGATCCGGACCGTCCGATCGGCCAGATCAAGCTCGGCGAGGTTCAACCGCACGAGCTCCGACAACCTCAGTCCCGATGAGTAGAACAACTCCAGCATCGCGCGGTCGCGCACGGTGAGCAGGTCGTCACCCGGCAGGGCAAGGAGGCTGGCGACCTGGTCAGTGTCCATGGTGGCCGGCAGACGTTGCGTCGGCTTCGGCGCCTGTACGCCGACAGCCGGGTTAGACGTCAGCACGCGCTCCTGCACCAGATAGGCGAGAAACCGTCGTACGGCCGATAGCCGCCTGGCGATGCTGCGCGGGCTTGACCCTTTCCTATGGCAGTCCGCCGCGAATTGTCGCACGGCGTAGGAATCGAGCCCTGCGAGTTCGATCGTGCCGCGGTGGCAGAAAGCTAAAAACGTGTGGAGGTCATGCCGATACGCACTAAGCGTATGCGGAGAGAGCCGTCGTTCATCCTTCAAGTGCCGGAGATACGAGGCGAGGAGATCCTCAGAGCTCATTTTCCCGGGGCTCGGCGTTCTCGCCCGGATCAAGGTGGCCGGCCAGTGCAACGGCCACTAACTCCCCCAGTCGCGCCAGAAAATCCATTCCCTTGGCGGGGTTGAAATAATCCGGGTCGCTATTACCGATGACCAGGAACCCCAGCTCCGCCCGCGACCCCAACGGCACCAGAGCCGCTGAGCTGATTTCACCCGCGTTGTCCGCGAACAGGAACGTCTTTTGCCGACCGCGGATCAGCCCGCACCGCGGTCGCGCAGACTTCAGGAAGCTGTTAAATGGCTTAAGACCGGCATCGCTGCGATCCACGACCTTTAGAAACCCCTTACCGGCCAGCGTCTCGTCCTGGAACGGCGAGAACAGTACGACGGCGGCGCGTTCGGCACGAAAGTCCTCTCTGAGACAGGTCTCGAGCATCTCGACGCGCTCAGCGAAGCCGGACGCTGCCATGAGCTGCATCGACAGCTCGTGAATTTTCCCCACGAGCGCATCGTTCAGTTTGGCGACGGCGACCAGATCCTTGAGCTGGTGCTCCAGTTCCTTACTGCGTTGTCTTAAGACCGTGACCTGACGCTCGACCAGCGATATGGCCGCACCGCCCGGCTCGTGGGCGACCTTCAGGTCCATCAGGAGGCTCGGATGCCGGTCGAAGAAGTCCGGGTGGCGCCGCAAGTACTCAGCGATATCGTCGTCGGAAAAGGGTTCCTCGAAAACGGCTTCAGTCTTTTGTTGACTCATATTCAATCTGCCCCTCATAGACCCAAGTCGTAGGCCCGGCGAGCCACAACGGACTCCCGGGACCCTGCCAGCTAACCTCGAGCACGCCGCCCGGAAGACTCACATCAACCCGAGCCCCGAGGAGGCCCCAGTGTCGGCCGACGGCCACTGCGGCGGCGGCCCCCGTGCCACAGGCCGGTGTTTCCCCGACACCGCGCTCGAAGACGCGCAGGGCGATCCGCTCGGCGCTGTGAACCTCCATGAAGCCGACGTTTACCCCTCTGGGGAAAGCGCTGTGCTCCTGAAACTCCGCCCCCAGTATACCGACCGGAGCCCCATCCAAGGAATCCGTGCTGATCACGGCGTGGGGGTTACCCAGTGAGACCGCCCCGAACTCGACCTCCCGACCAACCAGGCGCAGTTCGTAGGTCGGAGCCTCGGCCCCTACCTCAAAGGGCAGCGCGGCGGGCGAAAAGTCCGGCTCGCCAAGGCTCACGCTGACCTTGCCGTCGGCGAGAATCCGCGCCTCGACGGTCCTTCCGGCGCTCACGAGCTTGAGCCGTTCGGCGCCATTCTCCGCGGCCAGGAATCGTGCTACACAGCGAACACCGTTGCCGCATTGCTCCACTTCGCTACCGTCGGCGTTGAATACCCGATACGCCCCGTCCTCCGGCCCCTCGTAGTCCCCTTCGATGAGCATGAGCTGATCAAAGCCGGCTCCACGTCGCCGATCCGCCCAACGACGAACCAGCGCCTCATCGGGGAGACGGGCCCCCGACGGCCAACGCATGACCATGAAGTCGTTGCCGACACCATGCATTTTTGCGAACTGAAGCTTCATGGTGCTAGAAATACCGTCCACGGAAGGTTAAGTTGATCGGCCCCACAACGGACACCCCCTAAAGCTCGGAGCCACCTGCTGCTGCCGCGAATGAGATTATAGTGGATTCAATCTGGCCCAGACCGTCTGCGAAGTTCGAAGATCTGCGCAGCTTCCTAAGCGCCCTCGAGGCACGCGGAGAACTGGCGAAGATCGATGTGCCCGTGGACCCGTCGCTCGAGCTCACCGAGATCTGCCGCCGTACTCTGTCTCAGGAAGGCCCAGCGCTACTGTTCACGCGACCCACCAACGGCCAGGTGCCGATACTGGCGAATCTCTTCGGCACCGCCGGGCGCATTGCGGCCGCGCTGGGCACGACAGGGCCGGACGGGTTTACGCAACTCGGCAAGCTGCTGGCAACCCTGAAGGCCCCTGAGCCCCCAAAAGGCCTCGGCGACGCCTGGCAGAAGCTGCC
>JAZFYK010000095.1:0-6348 GCA_036443505.1 Gammaproteobacteria bacterium
TCTGGCCAAATAACATACATAAATAAGGAGTCATCGAAATGAGTGAATCAGTATCAACAGTTGACAACGGCGTAAACGTCGGAGCCTTGCTGGACGCGCGCGAGGCGTTGAAAGAGGCCCCCGAGGCTGCCAAGTTCAAGTGGCGTGCCACCTGCAGCTGGGTCAATGGCACGCATAGCACATCGTCGGTGGAAGGATATTTCGGCCTCGGGGAAGAGCACAAGCACAAGAGTACGTTCAGCTTCGATGCCGATCACCCGGAGGTCTTCGCATCGGAAGATCTTGGTGCAACGCCCGTGGAGATAGTTCTGGTAGGCCTGGCGGCCTGTATGACCGCCGGTGTCGCGGCGGTCGCTCAACATCGGGAAATACAGCTGCGCTCGGTCAAGGCGACGCTCGAGGCCGGCATGGACATCCAGGGCATCCTGGGCATGGATAGCGATATCCGCAATGGCTTCGACGGCATCAAAATTCGCTATGAAATTGACGCCGATGCGTCCAAAGAAGACATCGAAGCACTCGTGGCTCAGTCGGCAAAGCGCTCCGCCGTCTACGATATCGTCACGAACCCGACGAACGTCACAACAGAGGTTGTATGACCCGAAGCGCTCCGCGCGAGGAGCGTTCCGCCGCCGGCGCCGTTGACGCAGTCATCATCGGCGCCGGCCAGTCGGGGCTTGCGGTCAGCCGATGCCTCACTGAGCACTCGATTGAGCATGTCATATTAGAGCGGGGAGAGGTCGCGAACTCGTGGCGGCGCGAGCGTTGGGATTCTCTCCAGCTGCTGACTCCCAACTGGCAGAGTCGGCTGCCCGGACACAGCTATCAAGGTCCGGATTTAGATGGCTTTATGACGATGCCAGAGGTCGTCGAGTTCATCGGCGCGTATGCCGAGATCATCGCGGCGCCGGTTCGCACGGGCACGACCGTGACATCGGTCCATCCGGACGATCACGGGTATCGAGTCGTTACCGATCGGGGTGAATGGCGCTGCTGCACGCTCGTCGTTGCGAGCGGTGGCTTTAACATCCCGCTCGTCCCGAAAGTCAGCCAGGCCGTACCGTCGTCGATAGCCATGTATACGCCGCATCAGTACCGCAATCCGAGCCAACTCGAAGACGGTGGCGTGCTCGTGGTCGGCGCATCGGCTACCGGCTTGCAGCTTGCCGAAGAGATTCATAATTCCGGACGCCCCGTAACGCTCGCGGTCGGTGAACACATCCGTATGCCCCGCATATACCGCGGGCTGGATATCCAGTGGTGGCTGGATGCTGCCGGCATCCTCGACGAGCGATTCGACGAAGTGGACGATATCGTCCGAGCCCGGCGCATACCGTCGCCGCAACTCGTGGGCACGCCCGAACGGACCACGCTCGACCTGAATGTGCTGACAGGCATCGGCGTCAAACGCGTTGGCCGCCTCGTCGGCATCAACGACGGCAAAGCGCAGTTCTCCGGATCGCTGCTCAACCATTGCCAAATGGCGGACCTGAAGCTCCATCGGCTGCTCGGCACGATCGATGAGTGGGCGGATGAGAGTGGGAAGAGCGATGAAGTCGATCCGCCGGAGCGCTTCGCGCCAACTCGCGTTGACGACTCTCCGAGATTGGGCCTCGATCTCGAAAATGGCCAGATTCGCTCCATTGTCTGGGCGACCGGCTTTCGTCCGGATTACACGTGGCTACACGTCCCGGTCTTCGATCGTAAAGGGCAGATTCGCCATTCCGGGGGCGTTGTGGACGCACCCGGCATGTATGTGTTGGGCCTGACTTTTCTGCGACGACGCAAGTCGAGCTTCATTCACGGTGCCGAGGACGACGCGCGAGACCTGACTGACCATCTCGCGGGATATCTGCATAGTCGTTCACGCCGAGGCGTGGTATCCGCTGACGCTTAGCCGTCCGCGGCGCGCGTGTTAGTCGCTTAAGGAGATCGCTATGGCTAGAGGCAGTTGTATGTGCGGTAAGATCAGTTATGAGACGGCAGAAATCGGCCCTTCCGTCACGAAATGTCACTGCAAACTATGCCAGAAATCGAGTGGTTCGGCTTACGGAGACTACACGGTGGCGCCCATAGATAGTTTTAACTGGACTCAGGGTGAGCAGCTTCTGGCCAGATACGAAAGTTCGCCAGGCGTTTTTAGAAATTTCTGTCCGACATGCGGTACTCACATGCCCTCGGCTCACCCGCCGCTGGGGATCGTGTTTATCCAGCCCGGCACGTTGGACAGCGATGAAGAACTCGTAGAATCTGCCCATATGTTCTTGCGCTCGAAAGCCACATGGCACGACCAGCGAGAAGGATTGAAGGAGTACGCGGAATACCCCACTTAGCGGGCCGTCGTTCCAATAGCAGAACCCGAGCGCCAACGTAAATCGCATGTCTGCAAGAAATGTCAACTGGCTCTGTCTCACCCTCTCGGCGATCGTTCTGTGGAGCAACGCCGTCCCTGCCCAGGAACTCAACCCGCGCGCCTACTGGCCGGCACCGAAGGGAACTAATGTGCTCGTTGTTGGCTACCAGGGTTCCAGCGGGGACGTCGTTACGGACGCCTCACTGCCGATCACGGGTGTGGAGGCGGACATCGACTTTGCGCAAGTCACTTATCAACGCACCCTGAGTCTGTTGAATCGAACGGCGAACCTGCAGCTCAATGTGCCCTATACGCGGGGATCGGTCGAAGGATTCGCGGAGGGCGAATTCCGGAGCCGTCAAATCTCTGCGCTGGCGGATGCGCGGTTTCTTCTATCCATCAATCTCCGCGGCGCGCCGACCATGGACGCTTCGGAGTTCCAGGCACTACGCGCCAATCCGCGAACTATCTTTGGAGCCAGCGTTTTAATTCAGGCACCGACGGGCAGCTACGAGCCGGACAAACTCATCAACGCGGGCACGAACCGGTGGGCCGTGAAGCCTGCCATCGGGGCGATCTGGCCGCTGCGTTCGACCTGGCTGCTCGAGTTCGACCTCGGCGTGTGGATCTATGGCGATAATGACGAGTTCCTGGGAACGACGCGGAAGCAGGATCCGATAATCGCCGCCGAATTCCACGTGGTGAAGCGGATCCGGCCTGGCTTCTGGGCTGCTCTGGATTTTACCTACTACGCCGGCGGCCAGACCACGGTCGGCAGTGATGTGCGAGACGACCGGCAAGAGAACACGAGACTTGGTGGGACCATGCTGTTCCCATTCAAGAGCCGGCACGCGATCCGGGCCAGTTACAGTACGGGGATCGTCACCTCGGCTGGCGGTGACTTCGACAACTTCAGCTTGAGTTATGTGTATGTGTGGTTCTAGAAGGCTTGCGTGTAAGCGCGCGTTATTTCGTCTGGGGGAGCCGGGCGTGTAAAATACGCGGACTTACAACAATAGTCTCTGCATAAGAACAACAGGGGAATAGCCATGTTCCTGGACATATTCGCACTCATCGTTATGGGCGTGCTCCTTGCAGTGGTGATCTGGCTCGTGGTGCTGCTCGGGTCCATGCCCGGCAAGATCGCGAAAGACCGCGGGCATCCCCAGGCCGACGCCATTAAAGTGCTGGGCTGGATCGGCGTCATCACGCTGGGCCTGGCTTGGCCCTTTGCCTTGGTCTGGGCCTATATCCGTTCCGCGGAGTCGAGCACCGAAGCTCTCCGCGAACAGGTCGCAGCCCTGGAATCGGAACTGGCGCTGAAGGCGCAGGGAGGTGATGCATGATCGCTTTCATCTCCCTGATCTACGCGTCTTTCTACTTTCTGTTTTTCAACAAGCTGAAAATCTTCGCGAAGAGCGCGCGAAACATTTCGATTTTCGTGGGTGTCGGTGTGGTGCTCATCGGTGGCATCGTCTTCATGTGGCTGAGCTTTGCGCCGACCACCAAAGACGGACGCACGTTTCAATACGTCGTTCAGATCGTCCCAAACGTCGCCGGTCCGGTCATCGAAGTCCCAGCGCAACCGCTCGCGCAGATGAGGCAGGGCGATGTGCTATTTCGCATCGACCCCACGCAGTACCAGGCGACTGTGGATCAGCTCGAAGCGTCCGTCAGGCAGGCCGAGGCGCAGCAGCGGCTCGCCGAGATCCAGGTCGAGCGCGCGACCGGTCTGGTAGCACGATCGGCGGGCGCACAGCAGGAGCTCGACACCTGGAACGCGAGACTGGATGAAGCGATTGCTGTGATAGCAAGCTTGGGAGCCCAACTGGACAACGCCAGATGGCAACTGGACCAGACCGAAGTGCGCGCGCCTTATGACGGCTATGTCGTTAACCTGCAGGTACGTCCAGGCGTGCGGGTTACCAATATTCCCCTGGCGGCTCCCATGACCTTCGTATCGAGCGAGTTCTTCGAGGTCGTTGCAAGCCTGTCGCAGAGTTCGGCACGGTATGTCAACGAGGGCGATCCCGTAGAGCTCGTGTTCGCGGCCCGGCCCGGACAGGTATTTTCTGGAAGAATCAGCGGCATTATCGAGGCGACGGGTGAAGCGCAACTGAGTCCCAGTGGGCAGATTCCGTCTTTGACGGGAGCGCCGATTCGGGGCCGGCGACCGATCCGCGTGGCTCTGGATGACGAGGCCGTCGTGCGCGAACTGGGCCAAGGTGCCCAGAGTTTCGTGGCGGTTTACACTGACCGGGGCACACCCTTCCATGTCATCACGAAGGTCATGGTGCGCATGCAGGCGTGGATGGGCTATCTGACCAACCCCTACGGCTGAGGTATAACATGAATACGAATCTGCTATGCACTGCCGTGCTCGGGACGTGTCTGCTCTTTGCCGGATGCGCCACGGTCGGTCCAGACTTCCAGCAACCCGAAGCGGAGGTCGCCGGCAACTGGCTGGAGGCTGAGGATCCCAACGTCGATACGACCCAGGTCACATACCAGGACTGGTGGACGGTCTTCGACGACCCCGTCCTGAACGAGCTCACCAACTACGCGTACAGCCAGAATCTGACCCTGCAGATCGCAGGACTACGGATATTGGAGGCTCGCGCGCAGCTGGGAATCGCCTCGGGTCTGCGCTACCCGCAATCCCAATCTGTGCAGGCGAGCGCTGCGCGCTCCAGGAGCAGCGAGAACGCACCGCCGTTCTCCAATCTGCCGTCTTCCATCGGCGACAACATCGACAACAGCGTCAGCTTCTGGTCGACGAGTTTTGATGTAGCCTGGGAGGCGGACGTCTGGGGCAGATTCAGGCGCGGCATCGAGGCGGCGGATGCCAATCTGGCCGCCAACATGCTCAGCTACGATGCGATGCTTGTTACCCTGACCGGCGATGTCGCATTGACCTATACCACGATCCGCACGCTGCAATTGAAACGCGCCTATGCACTGAGCAACGTAATCGTACAACGACTCGCCCTGGACCTGGCTGAGACCCGCTTCGAGCTGGGCGTAACCTCCGAGCTTGACGTGCAACAGGCCATCAGCCTGCTGGAGGCCACCGAGGCCTCGATCCCGCTATTAGTAATGCAAATCCGGTGGGCCACGAATGTCTTGAGTCTGTTGCTGGGCATGCCGCCCAGTGACCTTGTGGACATCCTCGGGAGCGAAGGCACGCTCCCGATGGCGCCGGTACAGGCGGCGGTCGGTATTCCGGCGGACCTGATTCGCCGGCGGCCGGATGTTCGCGCGGCCGAGATGGCCGCAGCTGCCCAATCGGCAGCCATCGGGGTGTCCACGGCGGAGCTGTACCCCCATTTCGTACTCGCGGGCTCTGTCGGGCTGGCCGGGGAGACCTTTTCGGATCAGTTCGATTCCGGCAGTGGGACGGGTTTCGTTGCACCCTTCGTTCACTGGAATATCTTCAATTACGGGCGCATCAAGAACAACGTGCGGATTCAGGATGCGCGATTCCAGCAACTCGTCATGAGCTACCAGAACGTGGTCCTCAATGCGGCGCGCGAAGTGGAGGACGGCCTGGCTGGATTTATCCGCGCCAAGGAGTCGGTCGGCCATATGGCTCAGGCGGCGATAGCGGCGGAACGAGCCGTGGAGCTGTCGTTGGATCAGTACGAGGCTGGAATCGTGGACTATCAGAGAGTGATCAACAGTCAGACGGTTTTGCTGCAGTACCAGGATGGTCTGGCCGACGTTCAGGGGCTTGTCGTTAGTTCCCTCGTTTCAACGTACCGGGCACTGGGCGGTGGCTGGCAGCTGCGCCAGGGCAACGCTTATGTGGACGCAGCAATATTGGAGACCATGCGCGACCGCACCGACTGGGGTGAGCTACTCGACGACCAGACAGAACCCACGCATCTGGCGCCGGCCGGCCCTTGAGTTGCCTCTACGTAAACACTGAAGCGGGTTTATTGCGGTGAACACAGTAACTTCGAACCGCCTGACGCCACTTGTGATGGCCTTTGCCC
>JAZFYK010000096.1:0-7905 GCA_036443505.1 Gammaproteobacteria bacterium
AGGTGTGGTAGCCGTTATACATCATGACGATATCCATGAAGATCATGTCGCCAGGCTGAATCAGTCGGTCCGAGCTCAGATGCGGATGGGGGTGGGTCCTGTTGCCCGTGGTCACCTGGACGTTGTGTACCCACTGCGCTCCGAGCCTGTGCATCTCATGCGCGGCCGCGGCCTGTAGATCGTTTTCCTTGATGCCGGGCGCGATGGTCTGGGCGATCTTGTGGAAAGCCCCATCGACGATCGCCGCGCCATGCTTGAGGCACATGATCTCGTCCTCGTTCTTGATCGACCGGGCATACTGCATGACGCCCTGACCATCGGCGATGTTGTAGCCCTTCTCTAAGAGCGCCAGGATAATCTGCGACTCGACGATGTCGACGCCGATCCGGACCTTCTTCTTGTCCATCTTGTGGTTATCGAGAACCATGTCGAGGTCTTTGAGAAAGCCCTCGTAACACTTCCATGCCATCGGCAGCGCGCCGTACATCGTGCCGTGCGCGGGAAAGGTCGTGTCTTTGATCCACGGGCAGTTGAGCTTCTCCGCAGCGACTTCGGAGCCGAAGCCGAAGATGTGCGGATAGCCATCACGCGGAATGATCGCGTAGCGGCCCATGTTATCGACCTCGGGTGAGGCAACCGCCGTCGACGTGGAATAGCGCTTGTTGCCTGTCTCGAACAACAGCAAGCACTCAATGTCGAACTCATCCATGTATTTCTTGATTCGAGAGACTCTGTACTCACGCATGCGGTCCATATCCATCCGCTGCTCATAGTCCACCTGCGCCATTCCGTGTGTGCCCACTCTCACAATTCTGTCTCCTTCGATTTATTCAGTACGCTGTAATGCTCTACCGGACCCCATCCGACGGACGGGGTGGATTAGACGACCTTCTCTACCTGATGCGATCCGGCAGAGTTGACGATGGTTTCCGTCACGGCGACACCGTGAATCATTTCTTCCAGGGGGATAAAGTACGGCGTGCCATCGGTCACCGCCTGTCCGAATTTATCCAAGACTTCCCGGACGATATCGACCTCATCGGCCTGCCAGACTTCGGCGGGGCCCTTGATGGGCTTGAAGATACAGGTCCCGAAGCATTTCTTTCGGCGTTCCTCGGACGGTGCGCCGGCGATGTGCGTCATGCCCTCCAGCCGGACGTACCCTTTGGAGCCGAAGACCTGGAAGCTGAAGCCGCCGCCCGTGGCGGTCATGGTCCCGAGGTAGCCGGACATGCCCTCTTTCATCCGGAACAGGACGGACGTCGTGTCGTCGGCGTCGATTTCCACGACGCGGCGAAAGCTCTGGCAGTAGACTTCATCGATCTCGCCGCACAGATCGATCATGCCGTCGATGGCATGAATGCCCATGGGTGTGAGGCCGCCACACGGCGCTTCTTCGCGCGACGCGCGCCAGGCGTCGCCCTTCAGGAACAAGGCGTTGGGGAAGGTCATATTGGCTTCGACGTGCAGGATGGTGCCGAGCGCGCCGGAATCGATCCGTTCACGCAGTTTGGTCATCTCGGGATGCAGCCGCCGGTTGTAGTCCAGCCCGAGCGTGACGCCGGCTTTTTGAGTCGCGGCGACCGAGCGTTCGGCATCGGCTTTATGCAGGGCAAACGGCTTCTCGCAGAACACGTGTTTGCCGGCCTCCGCCGACGCGACGACCTGATCCGTATGCAGCGAATGCGGCGTGGCGAGGACGACGGCATCGACTTTGGGGTCGGCAAGCGCCTCATCCAGCTCGGTATAGAGTTTCATGCCGTGTTCTTCGGTGAAGGCCTTCGTCTCATCGGATGCGAATGGGTCTACGCCTGCGATGAAGCGGAGGTCGTCGCTGACTCCGGATACGGATTCCACCAGGGTTTTCCCCCACCAGCCGAGTCCGGCGATTGCCGCATTGACCATTTATCTCTCCTTATATATATAGGCGCGTACGCGCGCGGACAGGATCCGCTTCGCCAGGTCATACTTGATTCTTCTACGAGGCAAAGCGATATATTCGCTAATACCGAATTTTTTCATACTCTATCGATCATCGCAATCCGCACTCACCCCGGTAGACGCGTTGAGCGTCCAGGGCTAGCCTGGAACGGAGTAGGTCTGGAGATGTAGGAGCGGCCGCCTCGTCGCGATTCATCGCGATGACAAATCGCGACGAGGCCGTCGCTCCTACATCGAGTGCGACGACCGCTAGGGTAGCAATATGCGGGTTTGGGATCGGGTAGCATGCCGTCTGAAGGAAGGCGCGTATGAGTCTCTATACCTGGTCTTGGCTGTTTTTGGCCGGTTATGTGGCCGTGATGGTCGGTTTCGGTGTCCTGGGCAGCCGGCGCGTCGCCGGCGCGGACGATTTCGCGACGGCGCGTGGCGGCTACGGCCCGTTCCTGCTGGCGCTCGCGTTTGCTTCTACGGCCGCGAGCGGCGCCACATTCTTAGGATTGCCCGGCCTGACCTATACCTACGGCCTGTCGACGCTGTGGATCGCCTTTCTCTATCCCGTAGGCATCTACCTCGGGATACTGATCTCCCAGCGCACGATTGCGCGCTACGGCAACCTGGCCGGTGCGCGGTCGATTCCGGAATATCTAGGCGAACGCTACCAGTCCGAGGGCCTGCGACTGTCCGCCGCGGTCTTCTCATTAATACTCCTTTTCTATCTGGCAGGGCAGTTGGTGGCTGGGCTCGTGATGTTCGAGATGATGCTGGGGCTGTCTAAAGGATGGGCGCTGGCCATTACCACGGCCGTACTGCTCGGCTATATCACGCTGGGCGGCGCCCATGCCGATATCCTCACCGACGGCGCCCAGGGATTGCTCATGGTGGCGCTGGCGCTGGCCATTCTCGTCATGTTTCTGCTCGGAGTAGGCAGCGATGGACTGGGCAATCTGCTGGAGAACCTCGGGTCGCAGGATCCGCAGTTCGTGCAGAATTTTAATCCAGCAACCGCCATCACCGCGTCCGTCTGGGCGTACGTGAGCCTCGTCATCGCACACATTCCGTTGGGCCTGTTGCCCCACATCGGTAACAAGCTCTGGGCACTCAAGGATGAGCGCAGCCAGACTCGGTTCATTGTCATGGCATTCACCTTCGGTATGATCCTGCCCGCGATTACCCTGGGAGGGGCGTTGGCTCGTGGGGTGCTGGGCGACAGCCTGGTTGCCGGCGGCGGCGGTGCCAACACCGCCCTGCCGGCGTTGTTCATCGAGATCTTCCCGACCTGGATTGCGGCATTGCTCGGTGTCGGTATCCTGTCGGCGGTCATGTCCACGGCGGATGGGCTGGTCATTTCGACATCGCAGGTATTCGCGAACGATATCTATCGACGCAGCATCGCGCCCCGTATCCACGCGGACCGGGATCGAATGACGCTCGATCGCAACGTACTCGTGATCAGTCGAGTCGTCGCGGCATTGACGCTGATCGGCGCCGCGGCACTCGCGTGGTTCGTTATCGACATGAATGTCGTGTTGCTGGTCTGGGCGGGCGTCGGCGGTTTTATCGCTGCGCTGATGGGACCGTTGGTCGTGGGCTCGGTCTGGCGCGGCGTGACTCGCGCCGGCGCACTCGCCGGCTTTTGGACCGGGGCCATCGCCTTTATCCTGATTCATGCCGAGGTCATCTCCGGCGAAT
The DNA here is from genome assembly GCA_036443505.1 of Gammaproteobacteria bacterium. Taxonomy (GTDB): domain Bacteria; phylum Pseudomonadota; class Gammaproteobacteria; order Steroidobacterales; family Rariloculaceae; genus SMWC01. The sequence goes on from JAZFYK010000096.1 coordinate 3,631, forward strand.
GGCTCGGTGGCACGAGTCTGGAGGCGTTTGGTCAGTGGTTCGCTTTTAACGCGCAGAGCCCCTATTCGGCGGCAACGCTAGCAGGACTGACCGCGGTCGTGGTGACGGCGCTCGTATCGCGTTGGTCGGTAGCGCTTCCCGAGGCCCATCTCGACGCGGTACTGGGTCCTCGATTACAGGCCCGAGGTCATCTCCGCCAGTAGACCCTAAGCGTCGACGACAGTCCACGCCGTGATTCACCGCACAATTATGTGAGATCACCTAGACTCCAGGCGTTTAAGGGAGGCTGGTCCCGGTCTGTTCCTATGCAGCGCTGTGACAGTTAACCGACTGGTTTTATTGGGGTTTTTTCTGCTGGCCGGTGTGCCGGCAGGGCTATTGGCTGTGAGTGGGAAAGCGAACAACTTGATCCAGTCCTGGCTGGAGTTGCAGTGCGGCATGATGGCCGGCGCGATACGCGCCGTCGTGCTGTTTCCTGAGAGTGGCGGGTCGCATTACCGGCCGGTCGCGGGCTGGCCCAGCGGCGTCACCGCGACGCCCGCGTTGTCCAGCGCGGCGGCTTCGGCGTTGCAGCAACAGAAGATCATTCTGCGCGACCGTGCTTCGGCAGCCGCTGCGGCAGGCCAGGAGGGGGATATCGTCGCCTGCCCGCTGCTGCGGAGCGGTCAGATCTGTGGTGTCGTCGCCGTCGAGGCAACCAGCCGCGAAGCGGCTCAGCAGAAACTACTCGCCGAGATGCTCGGTAGCGGCTCGGCCTGGTTGGATCTTCTGCTGAGCGACCGTTCGTCCGTTTCCGAGAACCGCCTGCTGTCGATCGTGGAGATCGTCGCGGCGACACTGGAGCACGATGAGCTTCGAGCGGCGGCCAGTACGTTCGTGACGCATCTGGCGGCACGGCTGAAGTGTGAGCGTGTCAGCCTCGGCTTTCTTCGCGGTCACCACGTCCGCGTGGAGGTCGTCTCGCGCAGCGCGTCCATGGACCGTCGTACCAAGTTGGTGACTGCGATCGGTGCGGCGATGGAAGAGGCGATCGACCAGGACACGACGGTCCTTTTTCCGGACCGGCCTGAGGAAAAGTTTCAGGTCGTTCGTGCGCATTCGGAACTGGCGGCACAGCACGGCGGCCGATCGATCTGCACGGTGCCTATGGTTCATCAGGGCGAGTTGATCGGTGCCGTGACGCTCGAACATCAAGATCCCGAGCGGTTCAATGCGGAAGTCCTGACGCTCTGCGAAACCATTGTTGCGCTCGTCGGCCCCATTCTGGAGGACAGGAGAAGGCAGGGCCGGTGGCTCGACGCTCGGCTGGCACGTGAAGCACGGACGCTCGGGCAGAAATTATTCGGGGCCGGCAACCTGTTTCCGAAACTCGTGGGCGCGTGTGCGGCCGCACTCGCGACATTATCGGTCTTCGCGACGGCGGAGTACCGCGTCACTGCCGATGCGACACTCGAGGGCACGGTGCAGCGGGCAGTGGTCGCTCCTTTTTCCGGTTTTATCGCGGAGGCCAATGTTCGGCCGGGCGACATTGTATCGGAAGGGCAGGTGCTGGCGGCGCTCGACGACAAGGACCTCACCCTGGAGCGTCTGACGATTGCCAGCGAGAAGTCACAGTACGAGAAAGAATACCGTGAGGCCCTGGCCGCACATGAGAGCGCCCAGGTCGCAATACTCAGAGCTCAGCTCGACAAGGCAACCGCGCAACTCCAACTCATCGAAGAACAGCTGGCGCGCACTCAAGTCCTGGCGCCCCTGGATGGCGTAATCATCAACGGCGACCTCAGTCAGTCCCTGGGTGCGCCGGTAGAGCGCGGCGACGCGTTGTTCGAGGTGGCTCCGCTGGATTCCTATCGAGTCATGCTCGAAGTTGACGAGACGCTGGTCGGTGAACTCGAGCCGGGCCAGTCGGGACGGCTTGCACTGGCAGGCTTCCCGGCCGATTACCTCTTGTTTGTCGTGGAGAGGATCACGCCGATCTCCACGGCGGCCGATGGTCGCAACTACTTCACGATCGAGGCACGCCTTGAGGACACGCCGGAACTGCTTAGACCGGGCATGCAGGGCGTGGGGAAAATCGATATCGGCACTCGTCGGGTCGTATGGATCTGGACGCATCGCCTGACCGATTGGTTTCGGCTCTGGTCGTGGTCCTGGATGCCTTGGAAGTAGCCCTGGATGTCGGTCGCATCGCTTAGCCCACATTGGTATCGTGTCGCCGGCCTGAGGCCGGTCCTGGGGGCGCATGGCAAGTTTCATCGCCACGTCTATCGCGGCAAGCTCTGGTACGTGCTGCAGGACGAGGCATCGGGCCGCACCCATCGATTCACCCCGATTGCACACGACTTCATCGCGCGGATGGACGGCCAGCGCACTGTTGAGCAAATCTGGTCTTTGACCGAGAACGCACCGGACGACGAAGCGCTGACGCAGGACGAGGTTCTCGAGTTACTCGGCAGGCTGCACGGCGCGGACCTGCTGATCGCAGATATCACCCCGGACAGTCAGGAGCTGTTGCAGCGGTATCGGTCCCACGAGCGCAAGAAGTGGAAGACCAGGCTCTGGAGCCCACTATCGATACGGATCCCATTGGTAGATCCCGATCGCTTTCTCGAGCGGACACTGGACTGGGTCAGCCCGCTGTTCACTCGAGTGGGCGCGATCGTCTGGCTGACTGTTGTCTCTGCCGGCGTCGTTCTCGCCGCATCGCACTGGTCTGAGCTGACGGAGGATTTGATCGACCGTGTCCTGACGCCGACGAATCTGCTCCTTCTCTGGTTGAGCTACCCCGCCATCAAGTTGCTACACGAGTTGGGTCATGGCTACGCCACCAAACGCTGGGGCGGAGAAGTTCATGAGATGGGGTTCATGCTGCTTGTGCTCGTGCCCCTGCCGTATGTGGACGCAACCGCGGCTTCGGCGTTTCCCGACAGGCGCAAACGTGTCCTGGTCGGCGCAGCGGGAATGATCGTGGAGATGTTTCTCGCATCGATCGCGCTCTTTGTCTGGCTCGCCGTGGAACCCGGATTACTCCGTACACTGGCTTTCGACGTCATGTTTGTCGGTGGCGTGTCGACGCTGCTCTTCAACGGCAACCCGCTGCTACGCTTCGATGGCTACTATGTTCTAGCCGACGTCATCGATATCCCGAATCTAGCGGCACGCTCTCAGCAGTACCTCGGTTATCTGATCCAGCACTACGCTTTCGGTCGACGGGACGCGGTATCTCCCGCGACCACCTCGGGCGAACGGATTTGGTTGTTCGTCTATTCGCTGGCGTCGTTCGCCTACCGCATGTTCATCATGTTCGTCATCATCCTGTTCGTTGCCGGTAAATTTCTTCTGATCGGCGTGATATTCGCGTTCTGGGCGGCGACGACTCAGATGCTGGTCCCGCTCGTTCGCCAGGCCCTGTTTCTGGTCGGCAGCCCGGCGTTGCAACAGCAGCGTGGGCGCGTGCTCGCTATAACTGCAGGTGCACTGACCGTCGCATGTGCGATTATTTTCCTGGCACCGGTGCCGCTCTGGACGCGTACCGAAGGCGTCGTGTGGGCACCGGAGCAGTCCGAAGTTCGCATGGGGGCTGATGCGGTCGTCGTCCGTTTTCTCGCAGAGCCGGGTTCGATCGTCCAGGTCGGGGATGACCTGTTATTGACCGAAGATCCGACCCTGGCGAGTCGGGTGGCCGTGGTAGAGGCCGAGCTTGAGGAGTATACCGTTCGGTATACCCTGCTGCGCGCGACGAGCCCGGTCGAGGCTTCTATCATGCAGGATGACATCGAGACGGTTGAAGCGAGTTTGGCAATCGCGCGCGAGCAGCTCGACAAATTGACCATCAGGAGCTCCTCGGCGGGCGTCTTTCTAGTGGAACGCCCGCAGGATCTCGAAGGCCGTTTCTTACACCAGGGCGATGTGGTTGGCTTTGTGGCCGACCCCACTCGCGCAACCATACGGGTGGCTGTTCGGCAAGCCAACATCGGCCTCGTGCGCACCCAGACGCGCGATGTCTCCGTGCGGCTTTCGGATCGCGTCGATCGTGTCCTGGAAGCCAGTATCGCGCGGGCGGTACCGGCGGCCTCCGGCCGCCTGCCGAGCGCGGCATTGGGGACGACGGGCGGTGGTTTGTTCGCCGTCGACCCAAGCGACCCTGCAGGCGTTACGGTCCTCGAGGATGTCTTCCACCTCGAGCTGCAGCTGGAAGAGCCCGTTTCCAGGTTGGGTGGCCGAGCGTACGTGCGTTTCGATCACGGTTTCGAGCCGCTCGGTCAGCAGTGGTAT
>JAZFYK010000097.1:0-16027 GCA_036443505.1 Gammaproteobacteria bacterium
CGAAGTCCAGCCGGCCGCTGTTGCTTATCGCTGAGGATGTGGAAGGTGAGGCCCTGGCAACGCTGGTGGTGAACAACATTCGCGGCATCGTCAAGGTTGCTGCCGTCAAGGCGCCGGGCTTCGGCGACCGCCGCAAGGCCATGTTGCAGGACATCGCGACGTTGACCGGCGGCCAGGTGATTTCCGAGGAAGTCGGGTTGTCGTTGGAGAAAGCCAGCCTTGAAGACCTGGGTGAGGCCAAGAAGATCCAGATCACCAAGGAGAACACCACGCTCATCGATGGTGCCGGACGATCTGAGGACATCAAGGGCCGGGTCGATCAGATCAACAAGGAAATCGAAGAGTCTACCTCCGATTACGACCGCGAGAAGCTCCAGGAGCGGGTAGCGAAGCTCGCCGGCGGTGTGGCGGTCATCAAGGTCGGTGCCGCGACTGAAATCGAGATGAAGGAGAAAAAGGCTCGGGTCGAAGATGCGCTGCATGCAACGCGTGCCGCGGTGGAAGAAGGTGTCGTAGTCGGTGGCGGCGTCGCTCTTATCCGCGCTCTGGCGGCTGTCGATAAGCTCAAGGGCGACAACGACGATCAAGATATGGGTATTAAGATCATGCGTCGTGCCGCCGAGGAACCTTTGCGCCAGATCGTCGCGAACGCAGGCGAGGATGCTTCGGTCGTCCTGAATGCAGTCGTAGAAGGCAAGGGTAACTATGGCTTCGACGCGGCCAAAGGTGAGTACGGTGATTTGGTCGAGCGCGGCATCATCGATCCGACGAAGGTGACTCGCCTGGCCCTGCAGAACGCCGCATCCGTCGCAGGTCTGCTGCTGACCACTGAGGCCATGATCGCCGACGTGCCTAAGGACGACGCCGCCGGTCCGGGCATGCCACCGGACATGGGTGGTATGGGCGGCATGATGTAAGTTACGCCAACACGGCGCTAGTGAGTTAAGAAGCCCCGCCATGCGCGGGGCTTTTTTTGCGGTTACAGTCTCCGTGAATATCGTGAGTATATCGTCGCCCCCCAATCTGCCCCCAAGTCTGGAGGCTCGCTGGAGTCAGGTAGCGACTCGGCTGTCCGAATTACCAGAACGCGTAGTCACCGACTCGCCGAGAGTCGCCGGAACCGTCGGACGGGTAACCGTCTGCAGCGATTTCATACTCGCAACATTGCTTCGCCAGACAGGCGCGCTGCTGGAGCGGCTTGAAGACGAGGAGCCGTTGAGCGCGAATGACGTCACAGCGCGTCTCAGTCTTGCCGGTTGCGATGAGGCTCAGGCGATGGCGAAACTCAGACGCGTACGTCAGGTCGAGATGGCCCGCATCGCGTGGCGGGATCTGTCAGGCTGGGCGGATCTGGAGACGAATCTCGTCGACCTATCCGTGCTGGCAGAGAGTTCCGTACATGCTGCGCTCGACTTCGCCGTCGTTGCGTTGGAGCCCCGCTACGGACGGCCCGTCGATGAGATGGGAAACGACTTACCACTGCTCGTTCTGGGCATGGGTAAGCTCGGCGGTCATGAGCTCAATTACTCCTCGGACATCGATCTGGTCCTGCTGCATCCGGATGGCGCCGAGGCTATTGGCCTCAACGATATCGATACGGAGGGCTACTTCCGCAAGCTCGCACAGCTCGTAATCAAACTGCTGGACCAGGTCACCGAAGACGGATTCGTCTTTCGCGTCGATACGCGGCTGCGACCGTTCGGGAGCAGCGGTCCGCTCACGGTCGGCATCTCGGCACTGGAGACCTATTTGGTGCGCCATGGCCGCGACTGGGAACGCTACGCTTATCTCAAAGCCCGTCTACTGACGGGGGAGGAATACGCCAACGAAATATTCGACCAGATTCTCACGCCGTTCGTCTATCGACGTTACCTGGATTACGGTGTCTTTGACGCCCTTCGGCAGATGAAGGCAGCGATAACCCAGGAAGTTGCGCGCAAGGACATGGCCGAGAACATCAAACTCGGGCCGGGCGGGATTCGAGAGATAGAATTCATCGTGCAAGCCGCGCAGCTCGTACGGGGTGGCCGCGATCCGGAGTTGCAGGAACGCACTTTGCTGGCCGTGTTGCCGCGTCTCGTCCATAACCGCCAGCTGACAAAGCCGGCCGCGACGGGCCTCGCCGATGCGTACCGTTTCCTTCGCGCCTTGGAGAATCGCCTACAGGCCATGAACGACAGACAGCTCCACGATCTGCCTGATGATGCCGTTATGCAGGAGTGCCTGGCCTACGCCATGAGCGAACCGAGCTGGGCGGCGCTCTTCGAGCGCCTCGCGACACATCGCCGGTTCGTCGAGGCGCAATTTGCGAAGGTTGCGCTTGACGAGCACGAGCCCTCGGGCGCGCCCGTCGGGGAAATCGGTCTGGCTCGAAGTTGGCAGGGTGCCTGGGAGGGCTGCGACTTCGACAGTTTCCTGACAAACGCCGAGCTTCCCGAGGCCGAAGACATCGCGACGATATTGAAAGCGCTCAGGACGGGGCCCTTGTACCAGCGTATGGACGAGACGTCGCGCCAACGCCTCTCCGCGGTCCTGTCACGTATCCTGCCGATGTTGCGCGAGCACGCTCGGCCGGCGAACACGCTTCAGCGGGTGCTGCCGGTGCTACAGGCCATCGGCCGGCGCAGCGCCTACCTCGCGCTGCTCAATGAGAATCCGACGGCTCTGGAGCAGCTTCTGGCGCTCGCGCGCCAAAGCGAATTTCTTATCCACCAGGTTGCGTCGTATCCGCTGTTGTTGGACGAGCTCCTGGACGCGAGAATCTTCGAGACACCGCCTACCCGCGAAGAGCTGGAGGGTGCCTTGGAGCGGAATCCTGGGCTGGGCTCGGAGACCGACGTCGAGTCGCTGTTGGAGGTGATCAGACAATTCCAGCGGGCCGCCGTATTTCGAATTGCTGTCGCCGATCGATTCGGGCGATTGCCGCTGATGAAGGTTAGCGACCGCTTGACCGATACCGCAGAGATTGTTCTTGAATTCGCGCTCAAAGCTGCGTGGGCCGAGCTCGTCGATAAACATGGCAGGCCGATGTGTGGCGAGCCAGCGAATCTGACGGAGGCAGGTTTTGCGATTATCGGCTACGGCAAGCTCGGAGGGCTCGAGCTCGGATATGGCTCCGACCTTGATCTCGTGTTCGTGCACGGATCACACGGCGCGCATCAAGAGACGAACGGCGAGCCACCGCTCGACAACGCGCGATTTTTCGCTCGCCTGGCTCAGCGCCTGATTCACTTTTTGAGTATCCAGACGAGCTCCGGACGACTCTATGAGGTCGATACCCGGCTTCGACCGAGCGGGCAGTCCGGGTTGATGGTCACGAGTATGGAAGCCTTCAAGCGCTACCAGCGAAAACAAGCCTGGGTGTGGGAACATCAGGCTCTGTTGCGTAGCCGGTCTGTCGCGGGCTCCGAGCAGATACGCCAGGCGTTTGAGAAGGACAGGCGGGCGGTATTGACGGGATATGTCAATCGCGCGGACCTGAAGAAGGAAGTTCTGCGGATGCGCGAGCGGATGCGAACGGAACTCTCCCGAAGCAATGCAGGGCAGTTCGATCTGAAGCAGGATCGGGGAGGCCTGGCGGACATCGAGTTTCTGGTGGACTACTGGGTACTCTCGCACGCGGCGGAGACGCCGGAGTTAGTCGAATTTCCAGATAACGTGCGTCAGCTAGAGGCATTGGAGCTCGCCGGGCTGGTATCGGCGGAGCGCTGCCAGCAGTTAACTGCAATCTATCTTGGGCTCAGGCAACGTTCGCATGAAGTCGCGTTGGACGCCACTGATCGAGTCGTGGACACGTCGGAATTCGTGGCTGAGCGTCGTTGGGTAGGGTCGTTGTGGGACGAAGTCTTCGACGAGTAGCAGTGAGTCTGGCAATCTGTCGATCGCACTAGATTCCGCCCAAGTCCGACAGTCCGCCAGGAGGTATAATCGCGGCACCTTGGATTGCGGAGACCAATCGGTGCGTAAGCGAGCAGGAAGTGTGGCGGAAGAGTTGGTCGTCGCGAATGCGAAAAACAGCTACCGCATCGGCACAGACGATCTGCCTCTGCATTGTCCTTTGCCCGGCATGTATCTGTGGAACTCTCATCCGAAGGTCTATCTGCCGATAGAAGCGACCGGAGAGACCAAATGCCCCTATTGCGGGGCGGCCTACGAACTGACGACCGACACACCACAGTGACTTATGGTGATTGCCGCTGACAGCGGTGGCTCCACGACTCGCACAGAGGTCGTAGCAAGCTCATGATTATCGTGACCGGCGGTGCCGGATTTATAGGCAGTAACCTCGTCCGCGCGCTGAACAGCCGCGGTGAGCGGGACATACTAGTCGTAGATGATCTAACAGATGGGCATAAGTTTTCCAATCTGCTGGGTTGCGACCTCGCCGATTACTGGGACAAAGACCTCTTTCAGCAGCGCTTGAGATCGGGTCTGACGTTTCAGCCGACGTGTATTTACCATCAGGGCGCCTGCTCGGTAACTACGGAGTGGGATGGCCGCTTCATGATGGAGACAAACTACCGCTATTCGACGGAGTTATTGGACTACTGTCTCGCGAACGCGATTCCATTGATCTACGCATCGTCAGCCGCAGTGTATGGCGCGAGCAAGGACTTCAAGGAAGACGGACAGATCGAGCGGCCACTAAACGTCTACGGTTATTCCAAACTCCTGTTCGACCAGTACGTCAGGCGCAGACTTCCGGAGCCGGGATCACAGATCGTCGGGCTGCGTTACTTCAACGTCTATGGCCCCGGCGAAGCCCACAAGGGAGCAATGTCGAGTATTGCCTGGCATCTAAATCGGCAAATTCTCGAGGACAGTAAAGCGAGGCTATTCGAAGGAAGCGGTGGTTATGAGGCCGGTGAGCAGCTGCGGGACTTCGTTTACGTAGACGATGCCGTGAGCGTGAACCTCTGGTTCGCCGAACACCCAGAGTGTTCGGGAATATTCAATGTCGGCAGTGGGCGGGCGTCGACGTTCAACGAAGTGGCGAATGCCATTATCGACTGGCATGGTAAGGGCGAGATAGTCTATGTCCCGTTTCCCGAAAACCTGAAAGGCAGCTATCAGAGCTTCACGGAAGCAGACATCAGCGCGCTTAGGACTGCCGGCTACGAAGCGAGTTTCATGGATGTCCGAGGCGGAGTAAACGCTTATCTGAATATCCTCGACGAAGGTAAGTGAGCGCGCAACAGAAGATCCTGATTGTCGGCCCGTCCTGGGTGGGCGACATGGTCATGGCCCAAGCCCTGTATAAGCTGCTGTTGCGCCGTATACCGGACGCGGAGCTTCATGTAGTCGCTCCGGCGTGGTCGAAGCCGATACTCGAGCGGATGCCCGAAGTTTCTCGCGCGATTGAGCTACCGTTGGGACACGGTGAGCTCGGCTTCCGCGTCCGCCGGAGCCTCGGTCGCCACCTGAGTTCTGAGCGCTACGCCCAGGCGATCGTCTTACCCAGATCGTTTAAGTCCGCGCTAGTACCGTACTTTGCATCCATTCCGGTGCGCACCGGTTATCGGGGAGAATGGCGCTACGGCCTGCTCAACGATATGCGGCCATTCGACACCAAGAGACTCGACCAGACCGTCAAGCGATTCGTCGCGCTCGGTATCGATCGAGCGGAGACCGAATTTCCATCGATCGACAATCCATCCTTGCAGGTCGACGAGGAGAACCGCGTCCAAACGCTGGGCCGTTTCGGGCTGGACGCCGATGCTGACACCGTCGCACTGATGCCAGGTGCAGAATTCGGGCCTGCGAAGCGCTGGCCGCTCAAGAACTTCATAGATCTAGCGTCGCGCCTTGCACGAGTCGGAGTGCGAGTCTGGGTGCTGGGGTCGGAGAAGGAGCGACCGCTCGGCGACGCGATCGTGACGTCCATAGACCGGCCCGGGGCGCGGAACCTCTGTGGCGAGACCAGCCTGGCCGAGGTAGCGGATCTACTGAGTGTGACGAGAGCTGCTGTGACGAATGACTCAGGGCTTATGCATATGGCGGCGGCGGTCCAGACGCAAGTCGTCGCCCTTTTCGGCTCGTCCTCGCCGAGCTTCACTCCACCACTAACGCACACGAAACGAGTCTTCTATCTGGACCTCGAGTGCAGCCCGTGTTTTCAGAGACATTGTCCTCTCGATCACTTTCGCTGCATGAGAGAAATCTCTGTAGATGCCGTGTGCAGCGCCGTCGTGACGACGCTCGGTGGCCCACACTAGTCACATAGCTCGGCGAGAGATCTGGCGGCCCGATATCGGTCAGGCCGCCGCACGGATCGATAGTGATAAACTTAACCGCGGTGGTCGAACCAACACTGAACTGGCAAGAAAACAGCGTCGTCTTGTACGATGCGCGACGGCTGGAGCAGGTGTCGGACAACTGGTTCCAAGAGTCCTATTGGCGCACTGCGGGCAAGGTCTTCGGGGAGGCTTCAGGGCGGGGGTCAGTTGTCTTCGTCCGTCACGGTGACGACGCCTGGGCCCTTCGCCACTACCACAGGGGCGGATTCGTCGGGCGCTTTATCCAGGATCGATATTTCTGGCGCGGCATCGAACAGACTCGCGCGTTTCGAGAGTGGCGTCTGCTGTCTGAGTTATTGACGCGACAGCTGCCAGTGCCGCCACCTGTTGCGGCGCGTGTTCGCCGCCGCGGATTGGGCTATACGGCCGACATCATTACCGAATACCTAGATAACACCCGATCGCTCGAGTCCGTTCTTAATGACGGGGATGCAATTCCTGAACAGTGGGAACTCATAGGCCGCACGTTGCGGCGCTTCCACGACCACGGCGTCGATCATGCCGACCTGAACGCGCGCAACATACTGGTCGACGATAATCGGCAGGTGTTTCTTGTCGATTTCGATAGGGGGAAATTAAGAAGACCCGGGTCGTGGCGTGAGGAAAATCTACGGCGCCTTCGACGTTCGCTGCGTAAGGTGGCACTGGAAACCGGGAGCGCGTTCGACTCGAGAGGCTGGCTGGCTCTGGAAGCCGGTTATGGGTCAGCGCGGTAAATGTCGGGATAGGAAGCAGGACGGCCCTTAAACCTTCGATAGGTCCACAGGTACTGCTCGGGCGCGATGCGAATGTAGTCCTCCAGCTGTACCACGAGGCGGCGCGTGTCGCGGACCGGATCATCGCTTGGGAAGTTCGGCAGGGGCGGCGCGATATTCACGACGTAGCCCGAGTCATCGGGCAGGCGGCGGAAAAAATAGGCGAGAACGGTCGCGCCACTGAGCTTGGCCAACTTGCTAACTGCCGTAGTCGTGAGAGCCGGTTCACCGAAGAAAGGTACTAGCTCGCTGGTACTCCCACCATGGGCGTGATCGGGCAGATAGACTACCGTGGCATTGTCACGGAGGCTTCTGACCAGTGCACGTACGTTGTCCTTCGGGATTAACTCCTGGACAACGCGCTGTCGTCCCCGTCGGAGCATCGTGTCCACCATCGCATTCGTCTGGGGGCGGTACATGGCGCTGCAGCGCGGACTCAGATCATTGATCACAGAGACGCCGATCTCGAGACAGGTAAAATGGGCGAGGTACAGGATGACGCCGTTGCCCTCTCGATGAGCCTTCTCCAGGTGTTCTCGGCCCTCGACGCGGATGAGTTCTCGCAAGCGGGTGATCGGGGCGAACCAGCCTAACGCCATCTCGGCAAACGAGGCGCCCAACGCTTCGAAATGCCTGTCAAGCAGCTGGGCGCGTTCAGCGTCGGTGAGCTCGGGAAAACAGACCTCCAGATTTCGTAGTGCCGCTCGCCGCGTTTTACGCAAGACGAATTTCATGAAGCGTCCGAATCGCTTGCCGATTGCGATTTGCCAGCGGAACGGCAGGTAGACCGAGCAGCGTAGCCATAGCCACACACACCAGGTTGGCCAGTAGCGGGGCGACCAGAATCTCGCTAGCGATGGGTCATTTTGCCTGGAACGCATACTCGAAGTGATTCGCGGCGACGTCAAACGGCCTGTTTCTATCTCTTGTAGATATCCGGATAGGGCTCCGGCCGGCCTTTAAACCGTTTATGGATCCAGCAGTATTGCTCAGGGCACTGGCGCACGTATGTCTCCAGCTCCTTCATCAGGCGGGTTGTGTCTTCCACGAGATCATCGCTGGGAAAGTTCTCGAGTGGTGCGCCGATGCTCAGAACATAGCCTGAGTCATCCGGAAGTCTCCGGCCGAAGTACGTGAGCACTGTCGCGCCGCTTATCTTCGCGAGCCGGCTGGTCGCCGCATTGGTCATCGCCGGAACGTCGAAGAACGGGACGAGGGCGCTGTACTTGCGCCGATAGCTCTGGTCCGCGGCGTACCAGACGACCGAATTTTCAGCTAGGCTTCTCACCATCGCTCGGGAGCTATCCTTCTGAAATAGCTCATCGACAGAGCGTCGGCGACCCCTCGTCATGATCACGTTTATCATTTCGTCGCGCTGAATACGATACATGGCGCACACGCGGGGGCACAGCTGCTCCAAGGCCGGGGAAAAAAACTCGACGGTCGTGAAGTGTGCACAGAACAATATAACGCCCTTGCCCTTGGCGAGCGCGTCGCGAAGGTACTCCTCGCCTTCTACACGGATCAGGTCGCGAATAGTCTGCTTCGAGCCGTACCAGGCCATGGCCATCTCGGCGACGGATGCCCCGATGGATTCGAAGTGACTTCGCCGCAGCGCATCCCGCTCTTGATCGGACAGCTCGGGAAAGCATACAGCTAGATTTTGCTCTGCGACACGGCGCCGCGGGTAGATAACGACATGCAGCACTCGACCGAGCCGCTTACCGACCCACAGCTGCCAGGAGAAGGGCAGGAGGACGATGGCTCGCATCGAGGCATAGGCGAGCCAGGTCAACCAGTACTTCGGCGCCCAAAACTGCAGCAGTGAGCGACTTTCTAAGGGTTCCATAGCTGACCGGTAGTGAATCGAGGACTCATTAGGCGGCGAATTCTACCAGCGTGGAGCGAGCCACGGGACCGTAAAGCGACTTGAAATGTCCCTAGCCGCCCCAAATTCCTGAGTGTCGCGACGCCTATGCGGGCAATAATTACGGAGCAGCCATGAATCGAATCTTCCTATTCCTAGCGACCAACGTGGCGATACTGGTGGTCCTCTCCATCGTGATGCGGTTGGTGGGCATCGACTCTCTACTGGCGGAGCAGGGCACGCAGTTGGACTTGCGGGCGTTGTTGATTTTCTCGGCAGTCATCGGTTTCGCCGGCTCCCTGATCTCGCTTGCCATCTCCAAATGGTCGGCGAAACGCCTCACCGGCGCGACGGTTATCGAGACGCCTCGGAATGCGACAGAGAGCTGGTTGCTGAATACCGTACAACGGCAGGCGCAGGTGGCCGGCATCGGGACGCCCGAGGTTGCGGTCTATGATTCGCCCGAGGTCAATGCTTTCGCGACCGGCGCAAGGCGTAACAGCGCGTTGGTTGCGGTCAGTACGGGACTATTGAATCAGCTCGGACAGGATGAGATCGAGGCCGTTCTGGCTCATGAGGTCAGTCACGTAGCGAACGGCGATATGGTGACGCTGGCCCTGATTCAGGGGGTTGTGAACACGTTCGTCATATTCCTGTCTCGAGTCATCGGATTCCTGGTCGACCGGCTGATATTCCGCACCGAACGCGGCTATGGACCCGGCTTCTTTATCGCGAGTATCGTTGCCCAGATCGTATTGGGAATTCTCGCGAGCACGATCGTTATGTGGTTTTCGCGTCGGCGCGAATTTCGCGCCGACGCCGGAGGCGCCAAGTTGGCAGGGCGAGACAGCATGATAGGCGCGCTGGAAGGACTGCGGCGACTGCACCAGCCTTCGCAGCTACCGGAGTCCATGCAGGCGTTCGGTATCTCAGCCGGACGGGCAAGGGGATTCAGGCGGCTGTTCATGTCGCATCCACCGCTGGAGGAACGCATCGCGGCGCTGAAAAACTCCTAGCCCGCCATTTCCTTGTTATTGTCGATCCACATGCATTAGAGTCCCGACCACGATGAAGAGGCTGCCTTGGATCGGGGTTATTCTTGGGCTCAGCATATTGCTAGGCGGGCATTCCGTCGCCGCGCCTGGTCTCGCATCGCAGTATGAGCTGGCTGACTCCCTGCTCGTCGTAAAATCCGAACGCAAACTGTATCTGCTCAAGGAGGGAGAAGTGTTGCGTAGTTTCGATATCGCACTCGGGCTGATCCCGAACGGGCCGAAAACCCGCGAAGGTGATTTCAAAACGCCCGAAGGGACTTACCATCTCGGCGCGAGGAACCCCGGTAGCGACTACTTTCTTTCGATTCAAATCTCATACCCCGATGCACAGGATGTCGCGAGGGCGCGCGCGGCTGAGGTCAGCCCGGGCGGCCAGATTATGATTCATGGCCAGCCGAATGAGCCTAGATACTCCGAGAGCAGCTATCAGACCTGGGATTGGACGGACGGCTGTATCGCCGTCTCCAACTCCGACATGGTGGACATCTGGCTCATGACCGACGAAGCGATGCTTATCGAAATTCGTCCCTGAGATCGCCGTCATCTCCGAAATAGCGCCAATCGATCAGGTAGCCTGAGTTATGGATGCGCGTATTACTCCGGAAGGGAGCCTGGAGATACTGTCTCGGTCCGAAGTCGCACAGCTTCGTGACACAGGCGAAGGCGGTCTCTATGAGTTGTGGCGCCAGTGTTCACTCGCGGTCTTGAACGCCGGAGCCGAGAACGACGACGTCAGGGAGATATTTCGCAGAAACCAGGACTTCCGTATCGCGATCGTGCAGCAGGAGCGAGGCATGGAACTGGCCCTGGAGAACGCGCCTGAATCCGCGTTCGTCGACGGGCAGATGATTCGTGGAATCCGTGAGCAGCTATTCTCGGTGGTTAGAGATCTCATCTATACCCACGATGAGGTAATGAACAGCGACTGGCTCGATCTGTCGACGTCGGAAGGAACCACGAACGCAGTCTTTGAGATCTTGAGAAACGCGCGGGTTTTCCGGGCAGACGAGGAACCTAAACTGGTCGTCTGTTGGGGAGGGCACGCGATAAGCCGGGAGGAATACGACTACACCAAGGCCGTCGGCTACGAGTTTGGCCTGAGAAAGCTGGATGTATGTACCGGCTGTGGCGCTGGAGCAATGAAAGGGCCGATGAAAGGTGCCGGGTTAGGTCACGCAAAGCAGCGGGTCAGAACGGGTCGTTTCCTCGGGATCACCGAGCCCACAATTATCGCCGCGGAGTCTCCAAATCCGATTGTAAACGAACTGGTCATCATGCCCGATATGGAGAAGCGCCTGGAGGCATTTGTTCGAATGGCGCATGCCATTGTCGTGTTTCCCGGCGGTGTCGGTACGGCCGAGGAGATTCTCTATATTCTCGGCATCCTGCTGAGCCCGGGAAACGAGTCGATGCGGCTACCGCTAATCCTGACCGGACCGGAGAGCAGCGAGGCGTATTTTCGTCAGTTGCACGACTTCGTAGGAGCTACCCTGGGTCCGGAGGCACAGGCGCGTTATCAAATGATTCTCGCCGACCCGCAGGGAGTTGCCAAGGCCGTACATGGCGGACTGGAAGATGTTCGAGAATTCCGCACGCAGAATAATGACGCCTATTTCTTTAACTGGATGCTGTCAATCGGTCACGAGTTCCAGCAAACGTTCGAGGCTACCCATGAGAATATGGCGGCCCTCGATCTTCACAGGAACCAACCCACCCACCAACTGGCCGTGAGCCTGCGGCGGGCGTTCTCCGGAATCGTCGCTGGCAACGTTCGCGAGTCCGGCGTTCGATTGGTGGAGGAAAACGGTCCGTTCGAGCTTCACGGTGACCCGACACTCGCCGAATCGCTGAATCGTTTGCTCAAAGATTTCGTGTCGCAACGCCGAATGCGTCTCTCGGATCCTTCGGGCTACGTCCCCTGTTATCGCATCGTATCCTGAGCACGCCGACGCTTTAGTCGCCTGATTGGATCGCAAATGGGCCGCTCGTGATTACGTTAAAACGATCGTAACTAGTTGTTATTAAAGAGTTTTTATCTCATCTCTTTGTGATCCAGTTCCTGGCGAATTGGGGCTCGTCGATGGTTAAATTACTGTCACACGACGACAGGAATTGTCATTGGCAAGATGAGCGACCAGAAGAACCACCAGTTTCGTCCGGCTCTTTACCACGGCGACGAAAATCGCAGAGGAAGGCCGACCGGCACCACGAGAGCGCCGAACCCTGCCGCGACGAACGATCCTCGTATCAGCGAGAAACAGGGCTGGGAGGCATATCGGAAGTGGTTGTCTCGTGATAATTCTCAGCCGGCCCAACGCTCACCGCTAGACGCCTCGATCTATAGCTGGCGAGGCTACAATAGCTGGGCCGACAAAATTCGTCAGACGTGGAAAGCAGACGAGCCAGTCGATTCCTAAAGCACAGTTAAGCGGTCTTTCGTACGGTCGCCAGCCCAAGCCTGGGATCGGGATCTACTTCCTCTATATCCTTGTCGAGCCATCGCAACAGAGCACGCCATTCCTCTAGATCCTTCGAGACCTGCCAGTTCGGCATCTCGAGAATCCCAACTCCCGATTCCGCGCAGCGGACGTAGTTTTGCGAATCCCTGAGTGTCGCAATGAGTGGAATATCCATGCTCAGTAAGAAGCGCATCAGTGACTGGGATACGAGCGTATTCGACCGCACCCGGTTAGCGACGATCCCGAGTCGTCCATCAGATCGCTTGATTTTCGCCACGAGGAGTAGATCCGCAATGCATTTCGCGGCAGTGTGGATATCGATATCCGACGGCATCACCGGGACGAGGATGATGTCTGCTCCCCGGGTGATCTCCGGAAGATCGTGAGATTCCAGTGCGGCCGGCGTATCGATAATCAACGGATCGCAATCCTGCGGTACTCGGAGTTGCCAGCTCCGTGTAACTGCTGCCGATCGCGAGTAACCGGCAATCCCGTAGACCGGCGCCTTCTCGTGAGGCCGCTTGGTGAGCCAGCGCGTGCTGGAACCCTGTGGGTCGAGGTCCATTAACGCCGGCCGGCTTCCGCAGACGGCAAAGTTGGCGGCGAGGTTAGTAGCAAGCGTCGTTTTACCGGATCCGCCTTTCGGGTTCAAAACGAGGATTCTCTGCATGTCGCCCGCTGCTGCTGCCGTGCTCGTTCGAGTGAGAAGAGTCAGGTGGTCAACTTACAATAAGTCAAACCCGTTTGTCTCGCAGTTCTTCTCTCTTTTGAGAGCTCTCTCACAGCAAGGCCAGCTGTCACCCAGTAGCCTGGCTAGATGACGGGGCTCCCGGGACCGCAGGGCGGAAGGCAACAGTGGAAGTAATCCATCAGTGGCTGGATGATCTTGAAGATCTAGTTTTCTCCTTTGTTCTGACGTGGGAGCGACTACGGCTGCGATGCCTGCAGGTTGGATTCGCGGCCGCGCTGATCTTCCTGGCGATCGAAAGTTCCGAGATGCACACGTCGTGGGCGCCGACCTTCGCCTGGGCCGCACTCGGGAGCGTCGCGATCTGGTTCACCGGGCTTATAGCCGCGCGGCTGCTCAGCCCTCAAGACAATCCCGTTCCGGTCTCGAGCCAGTTTAACGCTTGAAATCCTCTCTCCTGCCCCCATCTAGCCCGGGAACTCGAACAATCCGGGCGGGCGCATGGCCGAATCCAAGCGGCAAGCAACATTCAGCTTCCAGGCCGAAGTAAAACAATTGCTGCACCTCATGGTGCACTCTCTGTACAGCAACAAGGAGATATTCCTGCGGGAGCTCATCTCCAATGCCTCCGATGCCAACGACAAGTTGCGATTCGAGGCTCTCGCGGGACCTGAGCTCCTCGAGGACGAGCCGGATCTGGGCATCACCGTCACACTGGATCCGGACAACCGGATTCTCTGCGTCGCCGACAGCGGGATCGGGATGACTCGCGACGAAATCGTCGCGCAGCTCGGGACGATCGCGCAGTCCGGAACGGCGGAGTTTCTTGGTCAATTGAGCGGTGAGGCCAGGCAAGACTCTCAGCTAATCGGCCAGTTCGGCGTTGGTTTCTACTCCGCGTTCATTGTCGCGGATGAGGTAGAAGTCATCAGCCGTCGGGCTGGCACGCCGTCGAGTGAGGCCGTGAAGTGGACTTCGACGGGAGAGGGCGAGTACACCGTGGCGGCGATCGAGAAGCCCGACCGGGGCACGACTGTAACCCTCAAGCTGAAGGCCGAGGAGTCAGAGTTCCTGGAGAAGGCGACTGTTAGGGCGCTTATCCATAAATACTCCGACCACATTGCGTTTCCGGTTCGTCTGGCAGGTGGAGCCGATGAGGAGGAGACGGTCAATAGAGCCAAGGCGCTCTGGACTCGACCACGGACCGAGATCGACGCTGAGGAATACCTCGAGTTCTACAAGCATATCGCGCATGACTTCATGGACCCCCTGGTCTGGAGTCACAATCGCGTGGAAGGCAAGCGTGAATACACGAGCCTGCTCTATGTCCCGACAGTGGCGCCCTTCGATCTCTGGAATCGCGAGTCCCCAAGAGGCGTAAAGCTCTATGTACAGCGGGTATTCATTAACGATGAGGCCACACAATTCCTGCCGCTGTATCTTCGGTTTGTCCGCGGCGTACTCGATTCCAACGATCTAACGCTAAATATCTCCCGAGAGTTGTTACAGCGGGATCCGAACGTCGCAGCCATTAAAAGCGCTCTGACCAAAAGAATGCTGGATCTGCTGGAACGACTGGTCAAGGATGACGCTGACAAATACCGTACGTTTTGGGCGGCGTTTGGTTCCGTATTCAAAGAAGGCGTCGTGGAAGATC
Organism: Gammaproteobacteria bacterium; assembly: GCA_036443505.1. GTDB lineage: Bacteria > Pseudomonadota > Gammaproteobacteria > Steroidobacterales > Rariloculaceae > SMWC01. The sequence continues at coordinate 14,778 of JAZFYK010000097.1, forward strand.
CGGGCAACCGCGAGAAGATTGCGACGCTGCTCCGCTTCAATAGTACCCAGTCGGATGGCCTGGAGCCCGACCGGTCTCTGGATCAGTATCTCGAAGGCATGACCGCCGAGCAGGATACGGTCTACTACCTGACCGCCGATTCGCCCACGGCAGCTCGTAATAGCCCACACGTGGAAGGCCTGCGTGAGAAAGGCGTCGAGGTGCTACTGCTGTCGGAGCGAATCGATGAATGGGTCATGCAGCATCTCACCGAGTATCGCGGCAAGTCATTCCGAGACGTCAGTCGCGGTGAACTGGATCTGAAGAATGGTGACGATGACAAGGTCGCCCAACCGACACTGACGAAGGATCAGCGACACCTGCTGAAACGGGTAAAGCGAGCGCTTCGAGATAAGGTCGATCAGGTGCGAGTTAGCGAGCGGCTCAGGGAGTCGGCCGCTTGCCTGGTCCTTGGTGAGCACGAGCTGGGCTTCCAGATGCGGGAGCTTCTACAGGCGGCCGGACAGGAAGCTCCGGACAATGCGCCCTCTCTGGAAATCAATCCGCGCCATCCGTTGATTCAACGGCTGGAGCACGAGACGGATGACCAGAGCTTCGAGAGTCTCTCGTTGCTGATCTTGGAGCAGGCGACGCTGGTCGAGGGCCAGCCACTCGAAGACCCGGCCGGATTCGTTCAGCGGATGAACGAGCTGCTACTGCAAAGCAGCGATCCAGCGAGTTCTTAGCCCGCCGGCGGCCAGGGCAGCAATAGGCGGGTCAGGTAGTTAACTGACCTGACGTGAGGTGACGCGGGACCAGCCAACGCTCGATCGCCTCGAACATCAGCTCGGCGCATAGTGCGAGCAACATTGCCGGAATGGCGCCCTGGAGAATCAAGCCGGTGTTATTCAGCGCCAGGCCCGTCACGATCGGCTCGCCCAAGCCGCCCGCCCCAATGAAGGCGGCCAGTGTCGCCGTTCCGATACTCACGACCGCTGCGATTCTGACCCCGGCAAGTACGTGTGGTAGAGCAAGCGGAACGTAGATATGCCTGAGCTGCTGCATGTGAGTGAGCCCCAGCGCCGTTGCGACGCGCCGGAGTAGCGGATCGATCGTCACGAGGGCTGTGATCGAGTTGCGTGCGATCGGGAGTAGCGAATAGAGGAATAGCGCGATAATCGCCGGCCTCTGTCCGACGCCGACGATGGGGATCATCAGCGCAAGCAATGCGATGGACGGTATCGTCTGGAGCAGCCCGGCAATATAGAGGA
>JAZFYK010000098.1:0-3559 GCA_036443505.1 Gammaproteobacteria bacterium
CGGTCGGTTCGCGAGGGTTTGAAGTTGTTGAGGATGAGTACGCCCTCATGCAGAGCATAATGCAGCGGCGCGATCCCCCACGTGTCCTTCACATTTGGATCAGCATCTTTCTCGAGCAGGTAGAGCGCCAGGTCCTTGTGGCCACTCGCAATCGCTATAATCAAGGGGCTGCCGTATTCCGGGTGCGGGCTGTCGATATCGGCACCCCCGGCCAGAAGCAATCGAGCACATTCCAAGGCGCCTTGCTGGGCCGCAAAGTGCAGCGCAGTGAATCCACCCGATGTCTTGCGAAACCGCATCGTCGGGGGATAGTTCGAGCCAAATACCGTTAGCCCCGGCGTTTCGATGACGTAGGGCTCCGGTTCGGCGATCAATTTCGAGCGGGCTTCCACGTCGGCGCCTCGCGCAATCAGTTCCTCCACTAACTCCGCGTGCTGTCCCGCCGCCGCCCACATGAGTGCCGTTTGACGTTCCGCGTGCTCCGCGGCATTCACGTCCGCACCGTGCGCCAGCAAACTCCTGGTCGCATCAACGGCACCGCTGGCAGCACACGTCATTAGCGGCGTTTCGCCGGTCAGTTTGGACCTGTTCGGATCCCCGCCGGCATCGAGCAGTTGCCGGACAATCGCCGAATTCCCGTTGGCACAGGCGAGATGCAGTGGAGTGACGCCGTAGACATTGGACGCGTTGACATCGGCCCCGGTCAGGAGCAGCGGGTCAACTGCTCGCGCGTCGTCCCGATAGACTGCCCAGGCCAGTGCGGTCGCACCGTCTGCCTCGTCGGCTGCAACGGGAATTGCGAATGCTACGAGCAACGCGGCCAGCAGGCGCGCCACCGGATTACCCCAGACCCCTTAGAATTCCCGTGGCATCGCTGGTCTCGTTCGACAGGTATTCGGTCGAAGGGGCGTTAAATATATCGAGTACGGCAAGGTGCAGGTTCGATAACGGTTCACCCTCGTAGCGCAGGTGTCGACCGCTCTTGATTTTTCCTTGTGCCTCGCCGAAGACGGCAATGGGCACATTGTTGTGCAAGTGATTGTTGCCGTCACTCAGTGCGCTGCCCGCGATGATGATCGAATTTTCGAGCAGCGACGAGCCGTCGATCTCGAGAGTCGAACTCATCCTCTCCAGAAAATAAGCAAGGAGTTCGCTCTGGTGCGAGTCGATAGTCCGCAAGAGATCGATTGCCTGCGTGTCGCCCTTGTGGTGAGAGAGTGAGTGATGCCCGTCTTGTGCTCCCAGCTCCAGATAATTCCGATTCGTCCCTTCGTGACCGAACATGAAGGCCACGACCCGCGTCATGTTGGTTTGGTACGTCAGGAACATCATGTCGAAAATGAGTCTGGCATGTTCCGCGTAGTTCTCCGGAATACCCGACGGACGCTTGAAGCCCTCTAATACTCCGCCATCACCCGATGTGTTTCGGGTCTCTGCGATCTGAATGCGACGTTCGATCTCGCGGACGCCTTCGAAATACTCGTCCAGCCTGTAGCGGTCACTCGTGTCGACCGAAGCAATTAGCTGGCGTACTCGTTCGCTCACGGCGTCCAGGACGCTGGTCTGGCGGAATAGTCGACGACGCGTGGTCTCGCTGTCCAGCGAATCGGTATCGCCAAACAGCCGCTCGAACACCTTGCGTGGATCATTCTGGGTCGGAAGTGGTGTCTTTGCTGTGCGCCAGCTGAGCGTGCTGCGGTAAAAGCCCTCATAATCGACTTCGTTGCCGCCGGCCCACTCAGCGGGATCAAGACCCAGCTGCAGGGACGCGAGCGGTGTGTCGCCACGGATGGCTTTGGCCACAACTTGATCCACGGAAATCCCGACCGAGTTGTTATAGGGGTGCACACCGGTCAGATAGGCGGCAGCGGGGCGCGCGTGAGTGCCACCTTTCTCGCCGGGCAGCAGGTCGGCCGACTTGATATCGAGTCCGCTCAACAGCAGCATCTGATCCCGAAATTCGGCCAGAGGCTCAAGTGTCGGCGGCATCTCAAAATTGCTGCCCACGGTTTTGGGTGTCCAGTCCTCCATGATCCGGCCGATTGGCAAATAGATATAGCCCAGGCGAAGGGGCGGCCTGGCGACCTGGCTCGTCCCGGCAAATGCGGGAACCATGGCATCGAGGAAGGGCAGGGCCAGGCTGGTGCCCGCCCCGCGCAGAAAGCTGCGACGGTCCAGAGCCTTCTTCGTCGGCACATTCATTGTTGGGCCCTCCTGTGTTGAAACGGCGTGCTCTCAACGACGCCCATTATAAGCGAAGACCAGGAATGCCGTGCTGGCGCGGCATTCTGCACGATGTCACGTACGATCGGCTGATCGTAATATTCAAGCCCACGACCCAGGGCATAGGTCAGTAGCTTCTTCGTGACCGTGTGGGTTACCCAATCCGAATGCTCGAGCAACTCCTTCTGAAACTCCCTCGTGCCAGAGAACTCGGAGCCGTCAAACAGGATCCCCGATGAGTCGACCACCGCATCGGCGTCGTCGTAGCGTGTACGGAATGAGCCAATCGCATCGAAGTTCTCCAGCGCGAAACCGATCGGGTCCATGAGCTTGTGACAGGACGCGCAGACGATATTCGCACGATGCTGCTCCATGGCCTGCTTCAGTGTCAGGGCCTTGCCGCCCTCGTCCTTGACCTCGAGCGCCGGCACGTTGTCCGGCGGCGGCGGTGGCGGCATGTCCAGCAGATTCTCCAGCACCCACTTGCCGCGCAGGACCGGGGAGGTCCGGTTGTTGTATGACGTTGCCAACAGGAGCCCGCCCTTGCCCAACACGCCGTTTCGCTCGGGCCGATTCACCGCGACTCGCCGGTAGCGATCACCGCGGACATCCGCAATCCCGTAGTGCCTGGCGAGCCGTTCGTTGGCGTAGGTGTAATCCGATGTCAGTATCTCTTCGACGCTGCGGTCTTCGAGCACCATGCTTTCAAACCAGAGCGCCACTTCTCGCTTGAGCGCGATCCTCAACTCGTCGTCGAACTCCGGAAATACTTTCGGATTGGGCGTTGCGACGTCAACGTTTCGCATGGCAAGCCACTGCTCACTGAAACTCTCAATGAAGCGGCCAAACCGCGGGTCCCGCATCATGCGGCGTACCTGCTCCGCGAGAATTGCCGGCTCGCGTAGTCGCTCCTGCTCGGCAACCGCCAACAGCTCGTCGTCTGGAATGCTGGTCCACAGAAAGAACGACAGACGCGACACAAGCTCGATATCGCTGACAGGATAGGAGGCCCCCGGAGCGACTCCGGGTGGATCGCGTTCAATGCGGAACAGGAAGTCCGGGCTCGCCAGCATGCCTTCGAGGGCCAGCTGAATGCCGCTCTCAAATTCTAGTTGCTTGCCGATTCCCGTCCTGTATAGCGCGAGCAGAAGTTCGAGATCGTTGTTCGTCACAGGTCGCCGATAAGCCCGACGCGCAAGCTGACCCAAAATCTTCCTGGCGCAGGATTCTACTTCGTCGGGAAAGGCGGCCGGCCCCGGGCGACAGGCAAAAATTCGCTCGCGACTTGGCGTCGAGCCGGGCCCTTGTGCGTGATAAGGACCGGCAATACTCACGC
>JAZFYK010000099.1:0-4770 GCA_036443505.1 Gammaproteobacteria bacterium
GCACCTGCCGGCCGACGCGCTCGACATTTCGCCCAAGGCCAAATACATCTTCCTCGCCCGCGACGGCAAGGACGTCGTCTGGAGTTGGTACAACCACCTCGCCAACATGACGCCCGAGTTCTACGACATGATCAACGAGATTCCGAATCGCGTGGGCCCGCCTATTGAGCGACCGACAGGCGACGTTCGCGAATTCTTTCATGACTGGCTCGCGGACGCTGGCCTCCATGACTGGTCCTACTGGGATCATATCCGGTCCTGGTGGGACATCCGCAACGTCCCGAATGTCCGCCTCTTCCATTACAACGATCTCAAAGCGGACATGCCCGGAGAAATTCTCCGTATGGCGGAGTTCCTGGAAATCGAGATCGATGAAGAGCGCTGGCCCGACATCGTCGAGCATTGCACATTCGACTACATGAAGAAGCACGCCGACTCGCTTTCGCCCGTATTCAAAGACGCGTTTGAGGGTGGATTGAAGACGTTCGTCTACAAGGGCACGAACGGCCGCTGGCGCGACATACTCACGTCCGAAGATCTAGAGAAATACGACAACGTCGTCAACGCGAACCTTACGCCGGACTGCGCGCAGTGGCATGCGACCGGCGCAATGCCCGACTGAACGGTCGCGACGGGGCCGTCGCTCCAACAACGGTTGCGATGCTGCTTCGTAGGAGCGGCCGCCCGGCCACGACAGCATAAGGAAACGACTTGGGATATAGAAACACGGCCGATACTTTCGGCAGTGTCACGAAGGCACTGCATTGGGCGATCGCCGCGTTCTTCCTGCTGTCCTACTGTTCGGCCTACTACTCGGTCTGGTTTACGGTGGACGGGACCACTGCGAATGATGTCGCCGTGCAGATTCACCTCACCTCGGGAATCCTCGTCGCGGCCTTGATACTCGTCCGGATCTACTGGCGCCTGACGAGCACGCTGCCCACGCCGCCGGCGGGCGAATGGTATGAGCACCTCGCTGCGCGCGTCGTGCATGGGTCACTCTATGCCTTCATGATCATCATGCCTGTCACGGGATATTTTGGGACGCATCGCGACGCCGAATATCTAGGTCTCACGAAGTTCGGCGATACGAGTTTGTTCGCATGGGTCGCGGCGACGTTCGACACGACCTGGGAGGAATTCGAGACGCCATTGGATTTCGTGCACCGCGACGTCGGCGGCTCTAAAGTCGTCTGGATACTGATTGTCATACATGTGGGCGCCGCGCTGTACCATCATTTCTACCGGCGTGATGGGGCGCTCGTGCGGATGCTCCCGCGCAGAGAGGCCGAGGCAGGCCGCCCAATCGAGTGATAAGCTTGAGTCATCGCAGTTCTCCGCACGAAGGACAGAACAATGACAGATAACATCATGACGACTAGGCGAGACATTCTCGCCATGGTGTCGGCTTTGGGAGTGGCCGGACTCGGGCCCGTGCGGTCCCTTGCGCAGGAGCGGATGCCCCGGCGCACGATCCCGAGCACCGGCGAGCTGTTGCCTGTCGTCGGGCTGGGCTCGAGTAAGGTCGTGTCGCAGGTCTCCACGAGTGGCCCCGAAGCACTCGCGGCAGTATTACGGGCGCTCGTCGCGAACGGCGGCAGCGTGGTCGATACCTGGCCGCGGAATCCCGACAACGATGCCGGATTCGGACAGGTCACGAGCGAGCCCGATCTGCGCGACAATCTGTTCATCACGACGAAGATCGACCAGACCGGTAAGGCAGCCGGTATCGAGCAGTTTCGCCGGACACAGCAACTCTATAACCGCGAGACGGTCGACCTCGCGCAAATATTCAGCCTGACCGATCTCGACGTCCAATGGCCGAATCTCAAGGACTGGAAGGCCGAGGGACATGCGCGTTATATCGGCGTGACGGTCTCACAATACCGCCTCTACGCGCAGCTCGAGGATTTCCTGCAACGCGAAACGCCCGATTTCGTGCAGATGAACTACTCGATCACCGAACGACGAGCGGAAGAGCGGTTGCTGCCGATGGCTGCCGACCAGGGACTCGCCGTGCTCATCAACCGGCCGTTCATGAATGGCAGCTATTTCGACCGGCTCGAGGGGCATCCGCTGCCCGAGTGGGCTGCCGAGTTCGACTGCACGAGCTGGGCGCAGTTCTCGTTGAAGTACATCCTGGCGCACCCGACGATCACCTGCGTCCTGACGGAGACGAGCAACCCGCTCCACATGGAGGAGAACGCACAGGCTGCGTTCGGCCGCCTGCCCGACGCCGCCGCGCGAGCACGGATGAGGGCCTTCATCGACGAGGTCTGATCTTCCGTCCGGCCCAGAGACAGGAGGCGCCGTATTGCCTTCCTGCCGGAGCGGCCGTAGTATCGATCGGGCACGCGCGACTGGCGACGTTGGGTGGAACTGACCACCGGGGAGCGCATGTAACATAGGCCGTTCGCCTGGGTCCCTGCTGATATGCAGGCAACCATACCCAGAGGAGAACGGCCATGTCCGGTCACCGAACCCTGCTTAAATCCTCAGATCCCGAGGTGTTCTCGGCCTTGACCGGTGAAGAGCGCCGGCAGCACGACGGCCTCGAACTCATACCCTCCGAGAACTACACCTACCCCGAAGTCTACTGCGCCTACGGCACCGCATTCGCGAACAAATACTCCGAAGGTTATCCAGGAAGGCGCTACTACGGTGGTCAGGAATTCACCGATCAGATCGAGAACCTCGCAATAGACCGGGCGAAAACTCTGTTTCGGTGCGAGCATGCCAACGTGCAGCCACTGAGCGGATCACCGATGAATCAGGCCGCCTACATGGCGTTCCTGTCTCCCGGCGACACCATCCTGGCGATGGACCTCAGTCATGGCGGGCATCTGACGCATGGCGCACCCGTCTCCCACATGGGCAAGATATTCGATTTCGTCCGTTACAAGACCGACCCCGCTAACGGTGAGATTGACTTCGATGAGGTCATGCGATTGGCGATGGAGCACAAACCGAAGATCGTTCTGTGCGGATATACCTCCTACCCGAGAGACTGTAATTACGACGAGTTTCGGCGTGTCGCCGATGCGGTCGGCGCCATCGCCATGGCCGACGTCTCCCATGTCGGTGGGCTCATTGCGGGCGGCGCCATGCAGAGTCCCGTGGACGCCGGCTTCGATGTCGTGACGACGACAACGCATAAAACCCTGCGGGGTCCGAGAGCGGGCGTGATTCTCTGCAAACGGGAACATAGTAAGAGGATCGACCAATCGGTGTTCCCAGGCCTGCAAGGCGGCCCGCACATGAACGTGATCGCGGGAGTCGCTGTGACCTTGAAGAAGGCGATGCAGCCCGAATTTCGGCAATACGCCGCGGACGTCCTTTCGAACGCCCAGGAGCTGGCGTCGAGTCTCATCGCCGAGGGATGCAGTCTCGTAACCGGGGGCACGAGCAACCACATGATGGTGGTCGATACCATCGAGAGCTTCGGACTCGACGGTCGGGAGGCCGAAGAGTTGTTGGACGCCGTTGGAATGACCGTCAATAAGCAGATCATCCCGGACGACCCGCGGCCCCCGCTCAGACCGAGCGGGATCCGTCTCGGTACGCCGGCTGCTACGACGAGGGGCATGGGCGGGACCGAGATGTCCCAGCTCGCCGAATGGGCTGGCCAAGCACTGCGTTCGGGCGGAGACCGGCGTGTGCTGGACGTCGTCCGACAGGGGGTGCTCGAGTTATGCCGGCAGTTCCCCGTGCCTGGCGTTCCTTGATCATCTCACGCCGGTACGCGCCGCCACTGTGACGAAATCCGCGAAAGATTCCGAATGCTTGCTATATTAGGCCGATGGCGGCCAACTGACCCAGCCGGAAAAGAGTCGATACAACAAACTGGGCCGTTAGGGAGAACGCATGAACAAACTTCTCAAGCTCTCCAGCACGATCATCGCGGGCTCGCTCGCTACCCTGCCTATCTCGGCCTCTGGCCATCACTCCATGTCCGAATTCGATCGCAGCGTCGACGCGGTAATTGAAGGCGTGGTCTCACGGGTCTCCTGGAGAAATCCGCACATCCTGTTAGAGGTTACGACGACCGACGATAGCGGCGCGGAGGCCGTCTGGAATCTCGAGGGTAGCGCCGTGAGCGCGCAACGTCGCCGCGGCGTGACGGACGGCCTGGTTGAGGTCGGCGACGAGGTCCGTGTCGCCGGCTGGCCGTCTACACGCAGGGACCGATACATCCAGATCAATCACGTGCTGTTGCCCGACGGCGTCGAGCTGCTCGTTGGCCGCATCAGAGAACCGCGGTGGTCGGACACGGCCATCGGCGATGAAACCTGGGTTGTCGATGCGGACAAAGTCGCCGCGGCCACAGGCGACGGAATATTTCGAGTCTGGAGCCAGGGCTCGCAGGCCTGGTACTTCACGGGAAGATCCGACTATCGGCTGACCGAGTATGCGGCGGCGGTCGCAGCCGAGTGGGACGACATTGTAGACAACCCGCTGTTGGAATGCATGGCGCCCGGAATGCCCGGACTCATGGGCAACCCGTACCCAATGGAGTTCGTGCAGGTCGGTGACAATATCGAATTGCGTTTCGAGGAGTTCGATGCCCTCCGTACGATTCATCTCGGCGACGTGGCTGACGCAGGCGACATGCACCTTTCGCACTTGGGCTACTCGGTCGGGCACTGGGATGGCGAGACGCTCGTGGTCTCTACGTCCAGGGTCAGCTGGCCGTATTTCGACCGCGTCGGCGCTCCACAAACCGAAGCCGTCGCGATCCACGAGCGATTCACCGCCGTGGACGATGGTCAC
>JAZFYK010000100.1:0-9232 GCA_036443505.1 Gammaproteobacteria bacterium
ATGCGCCGACGATCAGCGCCGGGGTGATGATTGCAAACGTCATCTGGAACATGACGAACACCGACTCCGGTATGTTCGGCAGTACACTGCTCGGAGTATCGAAACCGACGCCGCTGAGCCACGCGGCCGATAGACTACCGACCAGACCGCCCATCGAGCTTTCGCCGAACGCCAGGCTGTAACCGCAAACGACCCACAGTATCGACATGACACAAGCGATCGCGAAACACTGCATGAGCACGGACAGTGCGTTGCGGCGCCGAACGAGTCCGGCGTAGAACAGTGCCAGCCCTGGTAATGTCATGAACAACACCAGCGCCGTGGAAGTCAGCATCCAGGCGGTGTCACCACTATCGATGGTCTGTCCAGACGCGACCGCCGGCCATACCGCGGCAGCGGCAGCTACCGACATTATTTTTGTTAGCGTTTTCACTGCGAACCCCCTCTAAATTGCCTGATCGCCGGTCTCGCCGGTACGAATGCGATAGACCTGGCCAAGATCCGTAACAAAGATCTTGCCGTCACCGACCTTGCCCGTCTTAGCCGATTCGGTGATGGTTTCGATGGCCCGGTCGACGAGATCGTCGGTAACGGCCAATTCCACTTTGACTTTGGGTAGAAAATCCACCACATACTCGGCGCCACGGTAGAGTTCCGTATGGCCTTTCTGCCGACCGAATCCCTTGACCTCGGTTACGGTCATGCCCTGTACGCCTACCTCCGCTAACGCATTGCGCACGTCATCGAGACGAAAAGGCTTGATCACAGCGGTAATGAGCTTCATCAGCGTCCCCTGAAACGACTGGAAAAGATGTGCCCGCTTTCGGGCTCGTTTTTGTTAAAGTGACGCCATTGTAGCGAATTGAGCAGGAACGTCGACTTTACGGAACGCGACAACGTGCTATCGAGCGGGATCGGCACGGATCTGCTGCGGCCGCCTTCTGGTTATCCGCGCAGAACGTTAACCAAAGGCGGTTATTTATCGCCTATCGTTGCAACAATGGGCGAAGCTTTCGGGTCTACTCCTGGTACAACAGCCGAGCGCTATCATGCTGATCAAACGACCGAACAAGTTTAAGTCCTCCGAAATCACGCCGGAGCCGATCTACCGGCAGCGCCGGGAACTCGTAAAGGCAGCCATCGCACTCGGATTGCTACCCGCAGCCATTGGACGCACACAGGAACTCGGATCGTCCTCACTTGAAGACCTGCCGGCCCGCAGCCCGCCATTTCCCGAAGACGGTAAGTTGGTGGATGTCGCCCCGTGGCCCGGCAGCGTCGATGCGGAGCTTACAGCGTTCGAGGACGTGACCGGTTACAACAATTACTATGAATTCGGCACCGGCAAGACCGACCCGGCGCGCAACGCGCATACCCTCGTGACCGACCCGTGGACCGTAACGGTTGACGGCGAAGCCGAGCATACCGGTACCTTTGCTCTTGAAGATCTGATCAGCCCGTACGCGTTGGAGGAACGGGTCTACCGTTTTCGCTGCGTCGAGGCGTGGTCCATGGTTGTCCCATGGGTCGGGTTTCCGCTGGGTGACCTCTTGAAGCGCTTCAGTCCCACGTCCCGCGCGAAATATGTACAGTTCTTCACGTTGAATGACCCGGAGCAGATGCCCGGTGTGAGTTCCCGGATACTGCGCTGGCCTTATCGTGAAGGGCTCACCATGGCCGAAGCCATGCATCCGCTGACGCTAATGGCCGTGGGTCTCTATGGACAGGTTCTACCCAATCAAAACGGCGCGCCGCTGCGGCTCGTCGTGCCTTGGAAGTATGGCTTTAAGAGCATCAAGTCCATCGTCGCCATTCGCTTCAGCGAAACTCAACCGGCGACGACCTGGAACATGGCGAGTGCGCGAGAGTACGGTTTTTACTCCAACGTCAATCCGAACGTGGATCATCCGCGTTGGAGTCAAGCCAGTGAGCGACCGATACGCGGTGGCGTGAGCGGCCTGTTCTCTTCGCGCGTCCCGACTTTGATGTTCAACGGCTACGCGGAAGAGGTCGCACACCTGTATTCCGGCCTCGACCTCGTCGCCAACTTCTAGCAGGCTCTCTCATGACGCGCCGCTCACTCACGCTCATCAAGGCGTTCGTGACTCTCGCCTGTTTTACGCCCTTGCTGGTCCTGGTGGCGCGAATCGCGGGGCTTGGCGATCTCGGCGCGAACCCCATTCAGGAAGTGCTCCATACGCTCGGCAAGACGGGGCTGAATCTGCTGCTGCTGACACTCGCGATTACCCCGCTTAGAAAGCTGACCGGCCTGAACTGGCTCGTCGCTTTGCGCCGCACCCTGGGCTTGTCCGTCTTCGGCTACATCCTGCTGCACGCGGTAACCTACGTCGTCCTGGATCAGGGTCTCGCGTGGTCGTCGCTGCTCGTCGACGTCACTCAACGACCATTTATCACCGTGGGCGCAACTGCGCTACTCCTTCTCGTCCCGCTTGCCGTTACTTCGACTAACGCCATGCAGCGGCGCCTCGGCAAGCGTTGGGTAAAGTTACACCGCAGTGTCTACGTCATCGCGACTCTTGGGGTTATTCACTTCTTCTGGCAGGTCAAGGTCACGACACCTGAGCCCTTGATCTACACGTTCATCCTGATCGTGTTGCTGGGCTTCAGGGCCAGGGAATGGTTGGTTCGACAGCGACGTACTCCGGCGGTCAGTAGATCCTGAAGCCACCATGGCGCCTTCGGCTGAGGAAGCCGAGCCACCACATACCGGCGAGGAACCCGCCGACCAGCGCAACCACCAGCGCCGCCGCGACCCACGCTACAGGGACACTGCCACGATAAGCGTCCATGCGTGCTTCGTAGGAGTCGGCCTCGCGCTTCAGGCGGGTCAGCGTATCCAGAACCGCCGCGGACGTATCCGCGCTCGCCTGACCATGCTGTCCTGACCGTTCCGTCCGGGACTCGGCGGCCTGCCGAGCGGCCTGGGCTCGCGTGCGCTCCTCACGCGTTAACCCCACCGCGGCTTCTACCTCGGAGACCCTGAGCTGGGCCGGTTCGTCCGCGACGAGATAGGTGGAGTTCAAGTCGCCTTGCTGGTCGTCCGCGGTCTGAACCCATGCGCCGTTGGGCCCGCACGCTAGTAGAACGACTAGAAGGACCCTCCGATTCGTCACGCCATTGCCTCTGTCATCTACAGGATTGCCAAGCCTACCGATTATAGGAAGGTTCTCCACCCATAACTGCGACGTAGGTACGCCAACGCCCGGTGCGACAGGCCAGCCTAAAGGCCCTGGACGACGAATTTGGGCGCTTTCTCGAGCTTGCCGTTGACAACTTTCAGGAGTTCTGCGCGCTCCCCGTGGCAGACCAGATCGGCATAGAGTGAAACGATGGTCTTGGCGTGGCTGCCAGCCTGCAGCGTCGACATCTTGCGGATAGTGGCCTTGACGCATGGCTCTCTGCCAGTCGGCTTCACGGCATGCAGAGCCGTCTGAAGATCTTCGAAGCTTATCCGCATGGCCTGTGGCAGCTCACCGCTCTCGAGGTCATCCAGATGCTCCGAGTAGGCTTCCGCGAGACGATCCTTAACAGAGCCCTCTCCAACGAGAGCAGACACTGCGGCCTCAAACCGCTCAGCCAGATAGGGCATATAGGAACCTTAATTCAGATCTTATTGTTGGCAGTCATCGCATCCGCATTCGCGGGGCGTCTCTTTGCCGACCAGTTCAGCAAACAACGCTCTAGTAATTAAATTTATACCAAATTATAGGAACCGTGTGCAACTCCACGACACGAATACAGCTGCGTCATGATTTGGCCATATTATGTCGAGTATCGCGTGACGGTCTAACCCACTTCAGGCCGTCGCCGAGCGATTTTCCCGTCTGCTGCCGATGCCGAACTTCTTCATGCGATCGGTGAAGGTCGAAGGCTTGAGCCCGATCAGTCGAGCTGCGCCTTCCGGGCCCGAGACCCGGCCATTCGTGAGGCTCAATGCAGCGAGCAAGTTCTCCTTCTGTAGCGTGACGAGCTCTCTCTCGGTCATGATATTGCTCTCAGCCCGCTCCGGGCTGCTGTCGTGGGGCCTTGAAGACCTCAGGATATCCGCCATCGCGAGATCGAGCCGGAGTACCTTCCCCCGCGACAAGATTACGCCCCGCTCGATGACATTCTTCAGCTCTCTCACATTGCCGGGCCAGTCGTATTTCTTCAGCAGGCTCACCTGTTGGCGCGACAACGTCAGCGGCCGATGGCCGAAGTCCAGGCACGCCTTCTCCAGGAAGTGGCTGGCTAGTTGGACTATGTCATCACCGCGCTCGCGCAGCGGGGGGACTTCGATGGGAAACACGCTGAGCCGGTAGTAGAGATCCTCGCGGAATCCGCCTTGCTGTACGCGCTGCTCCAAGTCTCGGTTCGTGGATGCGATGACTCTGACATCCACCGAGAGCGTCGTGTCGTCGCCGACTCGCTCGTATTCGCTCTCCTGCAGCACGCGCAGCAGCTTGCCCTGCAGATCCAACGGAATCTCACTTATCTCATCGAGAAATAGCGTGCCGCCGTCGGCAAGCTGAAAACGGCCGACCCGATCGCGATGCGCCCCGGTAAATGCGCCTCTCACATGCCCGAAGAACTCGCTTTCGAATAGCTCGTGCGGAATGGAGGCGCAGTTGACCTTGACCAGCGGGCCGTCCGATCGAGGGCTCCGGGAATGGATGACGTGGGCCACGAGCTCCTTGCCGACGCCCGACTCTCCCTGGATCAAGACGCTGGCCGAGGTCTGAGCGACGGCCTCCAGGCGCGCGAGCATTTTCTTCAGCGCCTGACTCTCGCCGATAATGCGGCCGAAGTTCATCGACACCTGGACTTCCTCCCGGAGGTAGTCCCGCTCTCGCTCCAATTCCTCGCGCAGGCGCGCATTTTCCGCGAACGCCGCTCGCAGCTGTCTCTCGGCACGATTCCTCTCGGTGACATCTTTCAGGGCCACATACAGACAAGTGACCTCACCATCCTCGTCCCGATCGGCCCGCGCCGACACCAACGCCTCGATCACGTCGCCATCCTTGGTCACATATTTTCGAGGCGCGTTGTCCAGCTCGCCCTGCGCGATGATGTTCACGAGGGAGCGCTGGTCCAGATCCTTGCGCGAGTCGTCCGCCATAAAATCGGTAATGCTGCGACCGATGACTTCTTCTCTGCGGTAACCGAGCTTGGTCAGCCAGCGATCGCTCACGTACAAGATGCGACCGCGGCTATCCACGGTATGCAGCATGGCCGGCGTGTCCCTGTAGAGATCCTGGATATGGAGCTCGAGCCGTGTCTCGGCGCCGATCTCTGTGTATACGGCCACCGTGCGCACGTAGTCGCCACTATCGTCCTCACGCTCCACGACCACATTCGCCAGACAGGCAACGGTCTCGCCGGCCTTGGTCACGAGTTCGACGGGAACATTGGTCAGGCGCCCGACGCGGCGCAGCAACGGCATATAGTCCTCGGCGATGCGCCGCGCCGACTCGGGGCTACTGAGATCCTGGGGACGCAGAGCCGCCAATTCGTCCCGGCTGTAGCCGAAGCGTGTCAACCAGGCGTCACTGGCATCCAGGATAAAGCCGTCCTTGTTCAAGGACACCGACAGCGCGGGGCTTTTCCGGAAGAGCCATTGGTAACGAGGATCCGTTGACATGTCGCCATATTACGATTTTCCGTGATTTATTTCAACGGTATTCCGCCAATTAACGGTATTCCGTTAGATGTTAATCCCATAAAACATTGATTTTATTATAATAAGAAGTTGGCACGCTCTGTGCATTAAAGAGATCGAGTGCGCGATTCCAAGTACACAACCATTTTCGGAATTTCGTGAAACAA
Organism: Gammaproteobacteria bacterium; assembly: GCA_036443505.1. Taxonomy (GTDB): domain Bacteria; phylum Pseudomonadota; class Gammaproteobacteria; order Steroidobacterales; family Rariloculaceae; genus SMWC01. The sequence goes on from JAZFYK010000100.1 coordinate 5,827, forward strand.
GGATGATTCTCATGTTGTACAGACCACGACCATTGCCCTCATTGGCGAGCCTGCGGACCCTACTTGCGGTCCTGGCTCTCGGTTTTATCTCTGCTCCCGTCGCAGCCATGGAAGAGGTCATCGTGTACGGTGCCCGGCCGGCTCTGGAAGCCCGCGCGCAGGAAGCGCAGTTACGGGCCGAAATGGAGGCATTCGCGAAGACGGTAGAGCTTAACTTCAAGGCGAGTCTGACGGTCGACCTCGAGCAGTCGGTGGCACCGCCGCTAAGGCTCGCAGGCGCACTCGTTCGTAATCGGGGCTAAGGAAATTTTACGCCGGTCACCGGGCGGTCTCCCCCCCGCCTACCGTGACCGCAGGGCCTGACCGGGAGGCCGTTTGGGGGCCGGGGATATCGCCCGGCACGAATCGGAGTCATGGGTAGCATCGGAGTACGGATGTCCGACCCTGGCCCCCAGTTTTTTTACCGGCCGCAACGATTAGAAGTCACCGCGAGGCCGACTCCGCCATAAACTCGAGTGCCCGACCCCGAGGCTCGTCAACGACGACTCCGTCTCTAAAGACGACTTCGCCGTTCACGATCGTCACCACGATGCTGGAGTCGAATGTCACGCCCTCGAACGGCGACCAACCACACTTATACTGAAGCGTCTCCGGTGTGACTTCGTATGGCCGGTTGAGATCGACAACCACGAGATCGGCACAATAACCCTCGCGCAGGAAGCCCCGGTCCACAACGCGAAAAAGGCTCGCGGGATTATGCGCGGCTTTGATAACGATCTCCTCCAGCGTAAATACACCGGCGTGGTGTTGTTGTAGAAGCACCTGGAGGGAGTGTTGGACCAGAGGTAGCCCCGCCGGCGCCTTGAAGTACGTTTGTTCTTTCTCCTGCCTCGTATGTGGCGCGTGATCAGTCGCAATGACATCGATCCGATCCTGCTGGACGCCACGGATCAGCCCTTCCCGGTCCCGGGCCGTCTTGATGGCGGGATTGCATTTGATGCGGGCGCCCTGATCGGCATAGCGAGAATCGTCGAACCACAGATGGTGAACGCAGACCTCAGCCGTAATATGTTTCGTCTCGATAGGGCCGGGGTCGAATAGTTCTAATTCCCGGGCGGTCGTCAGGTGCAGCACGTGCAGCCGGGTATCGTGGCGCTTCGCGAGTTCCACCGCGAGTGACGAGGACTTGTAGCAGGCCTCCGCCGAGCGAATCTCGGGATGGGCGCTCATCGGCACATCCTCGCCGAAGCGCTGCCGGAAGCGCTCTTCATTGGCCCGAATGGTCGGCGTGTCCTCACAGTGTGTCGCGACGAGCAGTGCGGCGTCCGCGAAGATCTTCTCCAGGACGTCATGATCGTCCACAAGCATGTTGCCGGTAGATGCGCCCATAAAGACCTTGATGCCACAGGCATCCGCGGACGTAACGCGCTGTAGCTCCTGGAGGTTGTCGTTGGTCGCGCCGAGATAGAAGGCGAAGTTCGCGAAACTACGGTCGGCCGCGCGAGCATACTTGTCTGCCAGCGCCGCGCGGTCCGTTGTCGGTGGGCTCGTGTTGGGCATCTCCATGAAACTCGTCACGCCACCGCAGACCGCAGCGCGTGACTCGCTCGGGATAGTCGCCTTGTGCGTGAGACCCGGTTCCCGCAGATGCACTTGATCATCGATCAGCCCGGGCAGCACGTGGCATCCCTGGACATCGATCACCTCATCCGCCGAGCTCGCCGACAGGCCGGTATCGATTCTCGCGATCCGGTCGCCTTCGAGCAGAATATCCGACTCGAAGATCCGTCCCTCATTTACGAGCGTTCCGTTGACCAACAAGGTCCTGCTCATGTCACGAATCCGTCCGTTGCAGTGAGGAGCTCATGGATGATGCCGGGCTCATAGGCCGAGTGCCCGGCATTATCGACGAGGTGAAAGTCCGCCTCCGGCCACCGGGTCGCGAGTTCCCAGGCAGTCTCCATCGGGCAAACCACATCATAGCGGCCTTGCACGATCACAGCCGGGATCTGGCGAATTCGCTCTACGCCGTCGAGCAGTTGATCCTCCTCGTCGAAAAATCCTGCGTTCACGAAATAGTGTGTCTCGATTCGCGCCAACGCGATCGCGAATTCGGTTTGCTCAAATGGCAGCGTGTGCGCCGCGTCCGGGAGCAAATGGCTGGTCGCGCCTTCCCAGTATGACCAGGCACGCGCGGCGGTGACCTTGGCCTCTTCGTCATCGCCCACGAGCCGCCGGTGATAGGCTGCCAGGAGATCGCCGCGCTCGTCGACCGGGATAGGTTTGAGAAAACGCTCCCATTGGTCCGGGAACAGTACGCTGGCCCCGTGCTGATAGAACCAGGCGAGCTCCTTCCGGCGCAATAAAAATATCCCACGCAGGATCAACTCGCTAACCCCGTCCGGATGCGCCTGGGCGTAGGCCAACGAGAGCGTGCTGCCCCAGGATCCGCCGAATACGAGCCACCGGGCAATCCCCAGCGACTCCCGCAGTCGCTCCATATCGGCGATGAGATGGGCCGTCGTATTGTCTTGTAGCGACGCTTTCGGGCGGCTGCGGCCGGCGCCACGCTGATCGAACACGATGATCCGATAGCGCTTCGGATCGAAGAACCGGCGTGCGCCCTCGTCGCCACCGCCCCCGGGCCCGCCGTGCACGAATACGGCCGGTTTTCCTTCGGGATTGCCGCACTGCTCGTAGTAGACGGCGTGTTCGCCGTCTGGTGGCAGATAGCCGTAGTCGTAGGGTTCCAGAGCGGGATAGAGCGTGCGCATGAGCTACAGGATGCCATCTCCCCGGCCGGCGACGCCAGTGCCTTGCGCGACCGGGCAACCTGATTTCCAGGCGAAACCCTATGTAAAAGGGTTTCAGGCGAATATCATGAACCGCAACCGTTCACGGCACTACCATATTAAGTGGGACCAATAAATCTTTGCTACAGATTGAGAACACCATGAAGCGATCGACTCTTGCTCTGTCCACATTCACGTTGGTCGCCGCCTCCTTCGCGGCCGATGACGATCTCGACATTCCGTTCGAGGAGTTCCGGCTCGACAACGGGCTGCGGGTAATCGTTCACGAAGACCACAAGGCTCCGATCATCGCCACCAACCTCTGGTATCACGTCGGTTCCAAGAACGAGAACCCGGGCAAGACCGGGTTCGCGCATCTATTCGAACACCTCATGTTCAACGGCACGGAGAACTACGACGATGAGTACTTCGGACCGTTCCAGGATGTCGGCGCGACGAACATCAATGGCACGACGAATACCGATCGGACGAACTACTATCAGACCGTCCCGACGACTGCGTTGGATCTCGCGCTGTGGATGGAATCGGACCGCATGGGTCACCTGTTGGGCGCTATCGACCAGGACAAGCTCGACGAGCAGCGCGGTGTAGTC
>JAZFYK010000101.1:0-6047 GCA_036443505.1 Gammaproteobacteria bacterium
CGCGCGGCTGGCGCGGAAGCGGTCCCCGGCGTCATCCACACCGGCGTGTCATAGCGACGCACGAATCGAGCCACGCCTTGCATATGGTCGGCGTGTTCGTGGGTAACCAGTAGCGCCGTCACGTCGAGCGGCGTACGCCCAAGGACTCCAAGCCGCTCCTCAGTGGCTTTAAGGCTCAAGCCACAGTCCACCATGAGTAACGTCTCGTCCACTTCCACGAGCAGCGCATTGCCGCGACTGCCGCTTCCCAAAGACGCAAACCGAAGCGTCACGAACTCACTGATCCCCTGACCCGCCTTTACCACCTTCACCGCGTGGCGCGTAGATCGGCACCGGGAACTGCGCGACGTTGCCGCCCTCTACGGCCGTGACCTTACTGGTACCTTGCTTCTCGACTTCGTCGATCCGCACAATTGAGTGCATGGGCAGAAAGGTTCTCGTTACACCGGAAAACTCGCTCTGGATACGCTCTTCGGACGGATCGACGACTACCGTCGAGCGGGCACCGAACACGAGCTTCTCGACTTCTACGAACCCGAACAGCGTTCCGTGGCTCACGCTCCGAGCGTAAATTTCAAAGACCTTTCCCTGGTTCATGAAAATTACTTTGTAGATCGGTTTCGTGCTCATGCACAGTCCCGGGTGATGGACGAAGGCGGGAAAGCTTAGCATAGGACGAACTCGGGTTTCTGTGTCCACGCGACCTGCCCTTTCACCATAACGAAAAATACTTCTGTGACTTGGATCACATTCGCCACCACCCGAGGGTACGGGCCTCTACGCCATAGCTATACTCATCGACGGACCGAGTAGCGGCTCGGCCCGACCATCGAATAAGAGATACTAGATGCCACTTCGCCTTGTGATCACGAGCTACCAGCGGCGGCGCCTGAAAAACGCGGGCGTAAAAGAATTCGGTTGGCAAGGAGGCAGTATCGGCCGCTCGCTCGACAGCGACTGGGTACTCCAGGACGGCGGGCGCTACGTTTCCAGTCATCACGCCTCCATCGATTTTCGCTCCGGCAGCTATTACATCGTCGACACCTCGAGCAACGGGGTCTACGTCAACGATGAGGCCAAGCCCGTCGGTGGGGCGAAGCCGCAACGACTCTTCGACGGCGACCGGGTACGTATCGGCGAATACGAGATGCTGGCGCATATCACCGAGAGTCAGAGCGAAACTGAGGAGCTCTCGGGCGATCGCCATATCGATCCCGTAGACAGGGCTCAGTTCGTCGACCGGCCGGAGCAAAACGGCGGCATACTGGTCACCGAGGAGGAACTGACGGCAGAAGGTGTCGACGCGATGCTGCGGGAAGGCGCCGAGGCCAACGCGCTGAAGCAAGCCGCTATCAAGGCGGCCGCGCGCATGAAACGCCAGATCGAAGCAGCACAACGGCGTAGCGCGGAGAAGACCGCGGCCGGCAACTCCGCTGGCAGGAAACACGGACCGAATATGTTGGGCGGCGAACCGCCCGGCAGCTCGCCATCGGTGGCGCTGTATGCATTCTTCAGAGGCGCCTGCCTTCCGCCGCAAGATATCGACGAGCAAAAAGCGACGTTCATGCTCCACCGGCTTGGACGGCTCATGCGAGAACTACTCGTCGGGCTCACGGATGCGCTTCATTTCCATTCGGAGCAGAAGAAAGCACTCCGGATTCCAATCACGACTACGCAGTCAAAGAAGGGCCAGCCGAAAATATTTTCTACTGGTGTCGAGAAGGCCTTAAACACGCTGATTGCCGAATCGGCCGTCGAATTCGAGGCCACGGTCGATGCGACTCGAGAGGCGTTTCAGGATATGAAGATCCATCAAGGGGCAATGCTCGGCGCGGTACGCATCGCCTTGTTAGACTTCATCGGACAGCTTGACCCCGATGAGCTGGAGCAGAGCTTCGATCACGGCACGATACGCAGCACCTTCCTCGGCGCCGCCAATAAGAGCCAGTACTGGAATCGGTATCGGGATGTCTTCGAGGCCATGTCGCCGCCCTCGCCCGGTCATTTCCCGCAGCCATTCGTTGAGGAACTGTCCCGCGCCTACTTAGACGAAGCGGCGCGCCTCAAGGGAAAGCGGCAGACGGCTAAGACAACGCCGAACAACGTCACCAGGCTTCGTCAAGCCAAAGCCGGCTAGCGGATTCTTACGCCTTTACGGAAGGGCGAAAAAGCACGATCGTGAAATCGTCCGGCTTCGAGGGCTCGTCGCCACCGGTCGGCATCATGCGCTCCATCGCGCGACTAACGAGCTTGTCCGCGGCATCGGCTAGCGGGCCTTTGCGAACGATCTCCACGATCTCATCGACGTAGAGATTATCCATGAGGCCGTCGCTGGCCAGCAGGACCGTATCGCGCGCGTCGAGCTTTACCGGGGTGCCAATTTCGATACTCATATCGGGCGAGCCGATGACATTGAATATCAGGTGTCTCTGATCGTGCTGGACAGCCTCGTTCTCATCAAGTAACCCCGCTTCCACTGCGAACCCGGTCGGTGAGTGCGGCGTAAGCCTGAATTTTATTCGGCCCCGCTGCCCCACGCTGATGATTTCCGAATCGCCTACGTGGTAGCTGCGTAGCCGGCCCTTGGCAATCTCAGCGACCACCAGGGTTGTCGCGGCGCCTCGACTGCCGTTGATGATGCCGCGATTCGCCTCCTCAACCGCGTCGAGAATTGCCGGCCGCAGATTCTCGACAGGCGGCTCGGTGCGAGCCAGCGTCTTACGCAAGGTCCGTACGGCAAGATTCGACGCCTCGCGGCCCCCCGGTGTACCACCGACGCCGTCAGCGATAGCCAGAATCAAGGCATGACGGCCGAACGAGATGATCGCGGCCGCGTCTTCGTTGCTCGTCTCTTTGTCCGGCGCCCGGTAGCTACGAAGGCTGACCAAGCCGTGCGGCAAAACGTGGTCGACACACTCGACGTCCTTCTGGCCAAGGAACAGCCATGCGTTATCAATTCCGGAATTCATTGAGGCAGTGCCTTCGTGCACCACGGACAGAACTGCCAGAAATCGAGGTCCACGCCCCACCGACAAGACGGACAACGATGACGGCTCGGTGGCAGCTTCCACGGCCGTTTCACCTTCGTGCGACACCAGGGACAGAAACGCATAAACGGCATCAGCGGCCCGCGGCATCTTCCATTAGCGCATTGCGCCTGGTAGCGACGATCCGAGTAACGACGCGTCGTTTCGATTTCGAATCCGAAGCCATAGCACCAGGCGCAGTACCGCCAATCCAACTTAGCGCCGCGACGGCAGCGCGGGCAGGTCGAGGCATACGTCGTCGTGAATCGCTGCAGCGGCGGTTCGGTTCCACACCAAGGGCAGGCCTGCATCGCTTCCGACACCGGCCCCGCGCAGCTCGAGCATTCGAGGCGTGTGTCGAGCGACTTGCGATATTCGCGCTGGAATTGTCTGAAACGCACTTTCTCCCAGAGCGCCGGATCGACGGACGTCTGCCGCTCTGTTCGCCGCTTCTTGCCGTTGCCCCCCTGACGAAGACGCTTGAACTCCCGATGCATCGCCACCGCATCCGGATAGCGCTTCCTGGGGCGGATCTGTACGGCCTTGCACATCCAGTCAAGCAGACTCGGCTTGAGCCGCTTGCGCACCCGCTGAATATGCGCCGGCGGCCAGTCGTAGGGCCAGTCGTGCAGATGTCCGGAGAAAAGCTCGTACGCCAAAAGCCCGAGGGAGAAGACGTCGGACTGAAACATCGGGCGCCCGACGGCCTGCTCCGGGGCCATGTAGCCGACGGTCCCCGAGCCGGAGGCATGCTTCAATGTTCGCTGAGCGACCTTGGAGAAGGCGAAATCGCCCAGCTTGAGCTGATTATCGGGAAAGATAATGAAGTTATCGGGCTTGATATCGCAATGGATTATCTTGCGGTGATGGGCGTGAGCGACCGCCGCGAGCGCTTGATCGATATAGTCCAACGCCGTCGCCGTTGACAGACGCTTACGCATTCTCTCGGCGAGGGATCGCTCGCCCAACGGCATGGAGATGACGAAATGCCCTTCGATAAACGACGCATCGCGTATCGGCAGGATGTTGGCGTGATCGAGTTTTGGCGCCAGCCGCGCCTCTCGCTTGAAGTCGGCGAGGAAATAGTCATCCATCGCGCCCGCATGGGGCACCTTCAACGCGACTCTCGTGCCGTGAATGGTATCGAACGCCTGGTAGACAGCGGCCACCGGGCCGTTCGCAATGCGTCGCTCGATTCGATACTTGCCGAGTCTTTGTCTCGCCCTTAGCACTAGCCCACTACTTTGCCTGGATTCATGATGCCCTTGGGGTCCATGGTCTTTTTTAAGGACCGCATCAAGTCGAGCGCGACCGGCGCCGTGAACTGCTCGAGCTCGCCCCGCTTTAGTATCCCGACACCATGCTCGGCGGTGAAACTCCCACCCAGGCGATTCGCCAGTTCGTGTACCGCAGCCGACAGGTTCCCTGCCGCGGCATCATCCTTGAACGTCTGCAGAGTAGACCCCGCTGGCGGCAGCACATTGTAGTGTAGATTGCCGTCGCCGATGTGACCGAATACGGAGAGACGGTGCGGTGCGATCGTACTCAACGCGGCTTCAGCGTCACGCAGTAATGTTGGGATCTGAGACACGCGAACCGAGATATCGTGTTTCACCGAACCACCGTCGTGTTTCTCCGCTTCAGGGATACTCTCCCGAAGTGCCCAGAGCGCATCCCGTTGTTGGCCGGACTCTGCGATCACGCCGTCCAGGATCTCATCCGTCTCGAGCGCGGTCTCGAGGATTCGTTCCAATACTGCCCGCAGGCCCGTATCGGCCTCGGCCGAGGCGAGCTCGAGCAAGACATAGTGCGCGTACTGCGTGTCCAGTGGGTCTCTCGCCCCTGCCACGTGTTCGAGCACCAACTCCAACGAAGCGCGGGAAACATATTCGGCCGAGACCACCTGATCGCCGCTCTCGCGGCGGGCTCTGGCCAGGAGCCTGCAAGCCGCGTCGGGATCGGCGGCCGCGACCCAGGCGAGCTGGCGGCTGCGAGGCAACGGAACCAGTTTAAGGACCGCCGCCGTGATGATTCCCAACGTTCCCTCGGCGCCGAGGAAGAGTCCGTTGAGATCGTAGCCGGCGTTATCCTTACGCAGGCCTTTAAGATTCGACAGGATCTCACCGCTCGGCAGGACCACTTCGAGACCCAAGACGAGATCCCGGGCTGTGCCGTAACGCAATACAGCGACGCCGCCCGCATTCGTCGCGAGGTTGCCGCCGATCTGACACGAACCTTCCGAGCCCATGCTCAGTGGGAACAGTAACTCGTGCTCTTCGGCGGCCGCGTGCGCTTTGGCGAGAACGAGTCCGGCCTCGACCGTCATCGTAAAACCCACGGGATCGATCTCCCGGACGCGGTTCATCCGCGAGAGATTCAGCAGGATCTGGTTCGCGGCGTCGAATGGCGTCGCACCGCCACAGTAGCCCGTGTTGCCGCCCTGGGGCACGACACCCACGGACGCTTCGTTGCAGACACGCACGACGCGGGCGCACTCTTCGGTAGAGGCAGGCCGCACAACGAGTGCCGCCTGGCCATGGTACAGGCCGCGCTCATCGACGAGCAACGCCTCCGCGTCCGTGCCTTCGACGAGACCATTCGGCCCGACGATCTCGGCGATCTGTGTGAGCGCAGCCGTCATGGTTCTCGGAAGACCTCCACGTTACTATAGCCGCGCCTTCGGAACCTAAGACGAGCCTACGCATTAATCCACCACGAGACCCGGGTTGCAAGCCATGCCCGCGTGGGACGCGTATAGCTTCCGGTAAAATGATCATGCTGGGAGGACCGTGACGTTTTGACCTACTTCTGGATCGGGCTCGGCGGCGCACTGGGCGGAATGGGGCGATACTGGTGCTCAGGGGTTGTTGCCCGCGCGTTCGGTGAAACGTTCCCCTGGGGCACGATTGTTGTCAATGTCTCCGGCTCCCTGATCATCGGCTTCCTCGCAACACTCATGTCTCCCGATGGGCGCCTGCTCGTACCACCCGATGCCCGTGCGTTCCTGGCGATCGGACTGCT
>JAZFYK010000102.1:0-14629 GCA_036443505.1 Gammaproteobacteria bacterium
CGGGAGCTCGCGACGTTCTTAACCGATCACGAGGCGCTTGTGCGCCTGGCCGAAGCCGCCCGCGCCCAGGCCAAGCCGCATGCTGCGGAGATTCTCGCCGATGCCTGCCTGGAGCTGGCGGAGGCCCGCTCATGACCGACCGCATGGGCCAATTACAGTGCATCCACTTCGTCGGTATCGGCGGTGTCGGCATGGGCGGGATCGCCGAGGTTTTGCTCAACCTCGGTTATGAGGTCCAGGGCTCGGATCTGATCGGAAATGCCGTGACGGAACGTCTCGCGTCGCTAGGAGGCCGCATTTTCCAGGGGCACGACGCCGACTATCTGCGCGACGCGGATGTCGTCGTCGTCTCCAGCGCCATCCCGGCGACCAACCCGGAAGTCACCGAGGCGCAACGGCGACGGATTCCGGTCGTGCAGCGGGCCGAGATGCTGGCGGAGCTCATGCGCTTCCGTTACGGCATCGCCGTGGCCGGGACGCACGGCAAGACGACCACCACCAGCCTGGTCGCCAGCGTACTCGCGGAGGGCGGCTTGGACCCAACCTTCGTAATCGGCGGCCGGCTCGCCAGTGTCGATGCCAACGCCAAGCTGGGTTCCGGTCGATATCTTGTCGCCGAAGCCGATGAGAGCGACGCTTCTTTCCTGCACCTGCAACCGATGATCGCCGTGGTCACCAACATCGATGCCGATCACCTGACGGCCTACGAAGGTGAACTCGGTCGCCTGAAGCAGGGATTCACCGAATTTCTCCACAACCTGCCCTTCTATGGCCTCGCGGTGATGTGCGGCGACGATGCGAATACGCGCGAGCTCATACCCGGACTCGGCAGGCGCGTCATCACTTACGGGTTCTCACAGAGCGCGGATGTTCAGGCGCGCAATGCCCAGACCGCAGGGCTATCGACATCCTTCGAGGTGCACCGAACGGGCCGTGAGCCGCTGCAGCTGACGCTCAACCTGCCGGGCCGGCACAACGTGCTAAACGCCCTGGCGGCCGTCGCAGTCGCAGCAGAGTTGCAAGTGGAGGACCGTGCCATCCAGACCGCATTCGCCGAGTTCTCGGGGATCGATCGCCGCTTCCAAGTGCTCGGCAGCGTCACGACGCCGGCCGGCATGGTGACCTTCGTCGACGACTACGGGCATCATCCCACGGAGATCACCGCGACACTCGCGGCGGCGCGAGAGACGTGGCCCGATCGTCGGATCGTCGTTGCGTTCCAACCCCATCGCTACACCCGCACGCACGAGCTCTTCGAGGATTTCGCGCAAGTGCTGTCCACGGCCGATGTACTCCTTCTGACCGACGTCTATTCGGCTGGCGAGGAACCGATCGCCGGCGCCGATGGTCGTTCGCTGGCACGCGCCGTGCGCACGCGCGGCTCGGTGGAACCCATTTTTATCGAGCAGCTCGACACGCTGGCCACGACGCTCGCGGAAGTGATCTGTGCCGACGACGTCGTACTGACATTGGGTGCCGGCAGCATCGGCGCTGTCGCCCGGTCGTTGCCGGATCGCCTGGCGACCAGGGCACCAGTCGGGGTCAAGCAGTGAGCGCGGCTATGAACCTGACGACGCCGACACCCGAGCTCCTACACGACGAGCCCATGAATCGACATACGTCGTGGCGAGTCGGTGGCCCGGCCGACCTGTTTTTCAAGCCCGACAGCATCGAGTCGCTGCAGGATTTTATGGGCTCGCTCGCGGCGGAGACACCGCTGCTCTGGGTCGGCTTGGGTTCGAACCTGTTGGTGCGTGACGGGGGTGTCCGGGGCGCCGTAATTTGCACATTGAACCTTCCGGCAGCCATCGAGCGCGTCGATGAATCGCGCGTACGGGTCGGCGCCGGCGTGCCGTGCACGGTGTTCGCCAGGCAATGCATAAGGTGGAAGCTGGGCCCGGCGGCTTTCTTCGCCGGAATTCCCGGGACCGTCGGCGGTGCGCTGGCGATGAACGCAGGGGCGTTCGGCGGAGAGACCTGGGAAAACGTCGCAGGTGTCGAGACGATCGATCGTGCCGGTATACGACGGAGCCGGACGTCGCAGGAGTTCCAAGTCGGCTACCGCTCTGTCAGCGGCGCCGCGGCTGAGTGGTTCCTCGGAGCGATATTCGCGTTCGCCACGGACGAGGTAGCGGACATGGCGGATATCAAAGCGATGTTGCGCAAGCGCGGCGACTCGCAGCCCCTCGGGAAGCTGAGCTGCGGTTCCGTGTTCCGCAATCCGCCGGGACAGTTCGCGGCCCAGCTCATCGAACAGGCGGGACTCAAAGGTGCCACTCGCGGTGACGCGATGGTCTCCGAGAAGCATGCCAACTTCATCATCAACCGAGGCTCGGCTACGGCGGCGGATATCGAGTCGCTCATCGAGAGCGTGCGAGATCGTGTCGAAGAGAACTCCGGCACGAAGCTACAACTCGAGGTGCGCATCGTCGGGGACGCCGCGGGCCCCGCCGCGGAGCAGTCCGCGGCAGAGGGTCGGGGAGGGAGCGCCCGGTGAGACGCTCGAAGGTCAATCGGCGCAAGACGGTGACGCGACGGCCACCGTTACCGAAAGTCAGGATCAGTCCGCGGGCGTTGTTGATTCCGCCCCTCACGCTGGCGACGCTGGCCGCGGCTTTCTTCGGCGCTCAGGCACTGCTGGACCGTCCGGTCAATAAGCTCCAACTCCACGGTGTGTTTCAACGCGTCACGCCCATACAGGTTGAAGCGGCCCTGGCGCCGGCACTCGATCACGGCTTCCTGTCCAGCGACCTGGACGAGCTGCGGCGTCTCGTAGAGACCCTGGACTGGGTAGACGAAGTCGCGATAGAGCGGGTCTGGCCGGACACGCTCGTGGTTCGTGTCGTCGAGCATCAGGCGGCCGCGCGCTGGGGAGATACGGGCCTGTTAAACACGGGCGGGGAGCTCTTTACGGACGAATCGCGCTACGGATTCCCCGAGCTGCCACGTCTGGTCGGTCCCCGCGGCGACGAGAGGCGGGTGGCGAGCCAGTATTTGGCCCTGCGAGGCCGCCTGGCCGAAGCCAATCTGACGCTGGACACGCTGTCCATGGATGAGCGTGGCGCGTGGCAGATCGAGCTCGCCAGTGGTCAGGAGATTCGCTTGGGTCGTCGCGATCTAGAGCGACGCGTGGACCGATTTTTCGAAGTCGTCGTGCCCGTGATGGCTGCGGAAATGCAGCGGGTCAGCTATATCGATCTGCGTTACACGAACGGTTTCTCAGTCGGTTGGTTAGGCGAGATGGCGCTACGGGTCGCCGAGCTTAGGGAGGTTTCGCCTGGTGACTAAGAGAGAAGACCGGAAGCTCATCGTCGGGCTCGATATTGGCACCTCCAAGGTCGTCACGGTCGTCGGCGAGCTCACCGACGAGAACTCGCTGGAAATTATCGGCATCGGCTCGAATCAATCCCGCGGGCTGAAACGGGGCGTCGTCGTCAACATTGAATCCACGGTCCAATCGATTCAGCGCGCGGTCGAAGAAGCCGAGCTCATGGCCGGTTGCGAGATCCATACGGTGTTCGCCGGTATCGCGGGCAGTCATGTACGCAGCCTGAACTCTCACGGCATCGTCGCGATCCGGGACAAAGAGGTGAGTAGCAGCGACGTGGAGCGCGTGATCGACGCGGCGCGAGCAGTCGCTATTCCCGCCAACCAGCGAGTACTTCATGTGCTGCCTCAGGAATTTCTCATCGATTCGCAGGAAGGCATCCGTGAGCCGATCGGCATGTCCGGTATTCGTCTCGAGGCGAAGGTACATCTCGTGACCGGTGCCGTCAGCGCCGCGCAGAACATCGTCAAATGTGTGCAACGCTGCGGACTGGAAGTAGAAAAAGTCGTCCTGGAGCAGCTTGCGTCAAGTTACTCGGTATTGACCGAGGACGAGAAAGAGCTCGGTATCTGCCTGGTCGATACCGGCGGCGGCACTACCGATATCGCTGTGTTCCTGGGAGGTGCGATTCAGCATACGGCCGTGATTCCGATCGCCGGGGATCAGGTCACCAACGATATTGCGGTCTCTCTGCGCACGCCGACTCAGTACGCGGAGGAGATCAAGATCAAGTACGCATGTGCGCTGTCCCAGCTGGCGAATCCCGACGAGACGATCGAAGTGCCGAGCGTGGGTGATCGGCCGCCGCGGCGGCTGGCCAGACAGACACTCGCCGAAGTCGTCGAGCCGCGCTACGAGGAGCTCTTCTCGCTCGTGCATGACGAACTCAGGCGCTCCGGTTTCGAAGAGCTCATTGCGGCCGGCGTCGTGCTGACCGGCGGCAGCTCGAAAATGGAAGGCGCCGTTGAACTTGCGGAAGAGATTTTTCACGTACCCGTTCGACTGGGAGTCCCGCAGTACGTCGAGGGCCTGGCAGACGTTGTGCGCAACCCGATCCACGCCACGGCGGTGGGCCTCTTGCTGTATGGGAAAGAGGTGGCTGAGGCCGAAGCCAACGGATCGGCCGCGAAAGCCGGAATTGCCGGGGGCCTCGGTCGAATGAAAGCCTGGTTTCAAGGGAATTTCTGAGCGTTGAGATAAGGAGTCTTGAGATGTTCGAATTAATGGATGGTCATTGCGAAACTGCAGTCATCAAAGTAATGGGCATCGGCGGCGGCGGTGGAAACGCCGTTGGGTACATGGTGTCAGCGGGAATCGATGGGGTGGACTTCATCTGCGTGAATACGGACGCTCAGGCACTCAAGAGCGCGAAGGTGAAGACGGGAATTCAGATCGGTTGCAACATCACCAAGGGACTGGGGGCCGGCGCTAATCCGGAGATCGGCCGGCAAGCCGCCATGGAAGACCGGGATCGTATCCAGGAAGTCGTCGCCGGCGCGGACATGCTGTTCATCACGGCCGGGCTCGGGGGTGGTACGGGTACGGGCGCCGCGCCGGTGATCGCGCAGCTTGCCAGAGAGCTCGGTGTCCTGACGGTAGCTGTCGTGACCAAACCCTTTACGATGGAGGGCACCAAACGCATGCGGGTCGCCGACCAGGGAATTGCGGAGCTCGGTCGCTATGTCGATTCGCTCATCACCATCCCCAACGAGAAACTCCTCACCGTGCTCGGTCCGGAGACCACGCTGTTGGATGCGTTCAGGACGGCGAATCAGGTGCTGCAGGGCGCGGTCCAGGGAATCGCCGAGCTCATTACGCGACCCGGGCTCATCAACGTAGACTTCGCCGACGTGCGGACCGTGATGTCGGAAATGGGTATGGCGATGATGGGATCCGGCGTGGCCAGCGGTGACCAGCGTGCCCGTGAGGCGGCTGAGGCGGCCATCTCAAGCCCCCTGCTGGAGGACATCAATCTCGCAGGGGCCAATGGCGTCCTGGTCAATGTTACGGCCGGCAAGGATCTGTCGATCGGAGAATTCCAGGAGGTCGGCGAGACGGTCAAGCAGTTTGCGTCCGACGATGCCACGGTCGTCGTCGGCACGGTGGTCGATCCGGAGATGCGGGAGGAGATTCGCGTGACGGTGGTGGCCACGGGTCTGGGTCAGAGCGTCGCGACGGGCGAAGCGCCGGTAAAGGTCGTCCGCAGACCCACGCCCGGCGAGCCTAACTACGCTGAGCTCGAGAGGCCGGCCGTCCAACGCAAGAAGGCCGTGGGCGACGGCCTGACGGCTGCCGCCGACGACGTCGAGAAAATGCTCGATATCCCGGCTTTTTTGCGCCGCCAGGCCGATTAGCAGGAGTGTTCTTGCCGAACGAGCGTACGGTGCGAGGTAAAAGTGACTGGTTCCTTGCTGGAATTGTGCGCGATGTGCTAGTGTTTTGCGCGGCTGAAAGGGGTTCTATCCACCCATCCAATACACCGAATGCGGGCGCGCGATGAGCGGCCGATTCGGAGGCAAGCTCAAGGCTCGGACGTTTTGCGACAGCGTACTTTGAAGGAGTCCATCCGCGCCACGGGCATCGGCCTGCACGGCGGCGAAAAGGTCTATATGACCCTGCGGCCGGCACCCGCCAACGCCGGCATCACGTTCCGCCGCGTCGATCTGGACTCTCCCGTCGATATCTTGGCCACCGCGCTCAACGTCACGCAGACGACGCTGGGCACGACCTTGGAACACGACAACGCCAAGGTGTCAACCGTCGAGCATCTGCTGTCCGCGATGGCAGCGCTCGGCATAGACAATGCCTACGTCGACCTCACTGCGGCGGAAGTTCCAATCATGGACGGTAGCGCTGCGCCGTTCATTTTCTTGCTGCAGTCTGCCGGCGTAGAGGAACAGTCGGCCAATAAGCGCTTCATCAAAATCCGGAAGCCCGTCGAGGTCAGGGACGGCGACAAATGGACCCGACTTTCACCTTACGATGGATTTCGCGTTAACTTCGAGATCGAGTTCGATCACCCGGTATTACGCAAGCATCGCCAGACGGCGACGCTGGAATTCTCCACGACTGCGTTCCTGAAAGAGATCAGCCGCGCGCGGACCTTCGGCTTCCTTCGCGATCTTGAGACCTTGAGAGATCGAGATCTGACACTCGGAGGCGGATTGGACAATGCCATCGTCATGGATGAATACAGAGTCCTGAACGAGGACGGCTTGCGATTCAGGGACGAATTCGTGCGCCACAAGATTCTTGACGCGGTCGGGGATCTCTACCTCCTGGGTTCCTGCTTGATCGGCGAGTTCAACGGCTTCAAGTCCGGACATCGGCTCAATAACAACTTACTGCGTGCGCTGATCGCGCAGCCCGACTGTTACGAAGAAGTCGTCTTCGACGACGAGCGTCGCTCGCCTGTCTCCTATCAGCTCGTCCCGAGTTTGCCCGACTGAGGGGTCTGCGGCAGCACGCGGACTCGCAGCCGTTCTTCGCCGAGATCTTCGGCTCGATACCGAACCCGCGCCGCCCAGGCGGAAGAATCCATCGTCAGTACGAGTTCCCCGGTGTCCATGGCATGGGCGGCGACGAGATGCGCGGCCTCCTCAGCAGGCAACTGGCGGCGAATCCGCTCCGTCAGGTCCTCGCGGCGTCGGGCCTCGGCGGCAAGATCGGCTAGGCTGCCGGTCTTGAGGAGTTCTGCCAGGGAGCGTGGGTGCTGGGTGGTCATGATTGTGAGACAGGTGTCAACGTTTGAGAGACAAATCCTTGAGTGGCTGGAGTTTTCTGGCATTCTTAGCGACACGTCGACGGCAAACCGCCCCAAAGGGCGGGGCGCAAAGCCACCGATCTAACGGAGCTGCTTCTACGATAGCGGGGTTACCGGGTGCCATCTTACATAACGGGTTATAATCGCGCTGCCGGCTCCGAGCGACGCTCGGGCTGTGTCGATAACAATACCGGACAATCGATGGGACAGGGCGGTATCCCATGGAGTTAATTCTGCTGTCTAAGAATCGTGGCCATCTCGGCCACCTATGGCTGACTTCCCGGCGTGTCTGGTTAGGCCTCACGGGATTGGCGGTGCTCACCTGTGCCGGCGCGTTCTACGGCGGCTATCGGGCAGCGACCTATTTCAGCATCGCGAATCCTGTCCACCAGGTGGCCGCCTGGCGGGCTGATCTGGCCCAGCAGGAAGTCATCCTGGAAGCGACGCGGCAGGAGGCGATGCACAATCTGGATGCGCTGGCACTGCGTATGGGCCAGATGAATGCGCACGTCGTGCGCCTCGACGCTTTGGGTCAGCGCTTGACACAGATGGCCGGGTTGGAAGACGGTGAGTTCGATTTCGCGGCGAGCCCGTCCCTCGGTGGTCCCGAGGAGCCCGTGTCCAGAGACGACGTGGACCAGGTGTCCGGACTTATCGCGGCTCTGGACGGCCTCGGCTACCGACTCGAGGATCGTCAGCGGCAGCTCAGCGTGCTCGAAGATTTTCTGCTCAATCGCAAGCTGCGAGGTGAAGTTCTCCCGGAAGGCCGGCCGGTCTCCGCAGGCTATATCTCCTCGGGCTTCGGCAATCGGACCGATCCTTTTACGGGCCGAGCCGCTTTTCACAAAGGCGTCGATTTTGCCGGACGGGAAGGCGTGGACGTGATCGCCGTCGCTTCGGGCGTGGTGATCTGGTCGGGTGACCGCTACGGCTACGGTGAGATGGTGGAGGTCAATCATGGCAACGGCTATGTGACTCGCTACGCCCATAATGCCGAGAACCTGGTCGTGGTCGGAGATACCGTGAAGCGCGGTGAAGTCATCGCGGCGATGGGGGCTACCGGACGAGCGACAGGCCCGAATCTGCACTTCGAGGTCTTACGGAACGGCCGGGTGGTCGATCCGCTGACCTATATCAACTAAGAACCTCGCCCCACTAAGCTATTCTGCGTTGTTCTTTGGCATCTGCCGGTGCCAATACCCTCCATCTGTCCGTAGAATACGGCGCCTTAAGTGCTCCATTAGGGGTTTGGCTTGTTCAAGTTCTTCTCCACGTTCTTCACGGATCTCGTCGGCAGCCGTAACAAACGGCTGCTGAAGACCTACCAGAAGCTCGTCGTCGCGACCAACGCGCTCGAGGCCGAGCTCAAGGAACTCAGCGACGAGGCGCTCAAGGCTAAAACGCCGGTACTACGCGAGCGCGTCGGGAACGGCGAATCGCTGGACGCGGTGCTACCGGAAGCGTTCGCGCTGGTCCGTGAAGCCTCCCGCCGATCTCTAGGGCTGCGCCACTTCGATGCGCAACTCATCGGTGGCATCACGCTACACCAGGGCAAGATCGCCGAGATGCGCACGGGCGAGGGTAAGACGTTGGCCGCGACTCTGCCCGCCTATTTGAATTCCCTCACAGGCGGCGGGGTGCACATCATTACGGTCAACGACTATCTGGCTCAACGAGACGCCGAATGGATGGGGCCGGTGTACCGATTTCTCGACCTGGCCGTCGGGGTCGTCAAGGCCAGCCAGAGTCAGGAGGAGAAACGGGCCGCCTACGCCGCCGACATTACCTACGGGACCAACAACGAGTTCGGCTTCGACTATCTACGCGACAACCTGGCGTTCCGGTTGGAAGACCGGGCCCAACGCGAGCTTGCCTTCGCCATCGTCGACGAGGTCGACTCTATCCTCATCGATGAAGCCCGAACCCCACTGATCATCTCGGGACGTTCGGAGGAGAGCACCGACCTCTACATCAAGATCAATAAACTGGTTCCGTCCCTGAAGTTACACAGTCCACCGGCAGGCGCCGCGAATGACGATATCGAGGCGACACGGGTCAGTCTGCACGATACATCGGGTGCGGACCTCGGCGTGATGGCCACCGAAGAGGCGCGGGCCAAGGCGTTGGAGGGTGGCTTCCACCTCATCGAGACCGGCCCGCAGGAGAAGCCGGCCAAGTGCGAACTCGTGGTGCCCGGTGATTTCACGGTGGACGAAAAAGCCAAGCAAGCTCATCTCACCGAGGAGGGTCACGACCGCGTCGAAGAGTTGCTGGTGAAGGCAGGAGTGTTGTCGGCGGGGGAGAGTCTCTACGATGCGAGCAACATCCGCTTGATGCACCATCTGAACGCGGCCCTTCGCGCACATGGATTATTCAAGCGGGAGGTGGATTACATCGTCAAGGATGGCGAAGTCGTAATCGTCGACGAGTTCACGGGCCGGACGATGGCCGGAAGGCGATGGTCCGACGGGTTACACCAGGCCATCGAAGCCAAGGAAGGGGTCCGCGTCAAGGAGGAGAATCAGACGATTGCCTCCATCACTTTCCAGAACTACTTCCGGTTGTATACGAAGCTTGCCGGCATGACCGGCACGGCGGACACCGAGGCGTACGAGTTTCAGCAGATCTACGGGCTCGAAGTCGTCGTCATTCCTACGCATCTACCGATGGTCAGGGACGACGCACCGGATCTCGTGTATCTGACTCAGAAGGACAAATTCGAAGCGATCATCGAGGACATGCAGGAGTGCCGGGAAGGTGGTCAGCCGGTCCTGGTCGGTACGACCTCGATCGAGACTTCGGAGTTTCTTTCGGGCCTTCTTAAAGCTCAGAAGCTGCCCCACCAGGTGCTGAATGCGAAGTATCACGAGCAGGAAGCCCAGATCATTGTCGAGGCGGGCCGGCCCGGTACCGTGACGATTGCGACCAACATGGCGGGTCGCGGCACGGATATCGTACTCGGCGGCAACCTCGAAGCAGAGCTGACCGGCCTCGAAGATCCTGACGGCGAGCAGGGCGACGCGCTCCGCGCCGACTGGGACGAACGGCACAAGCGAGTGCTTGAAGCGGGCGGGCTGCATATTATCGGTACCGAGCGTCATGAATCGCGGCGGATCGACAATCAGCTCCGTGGACGCTCCGGGCGTCAGGGCGACGGCGGTTCGAGCCGCTTCTATCTGTCCATGGAAGACAACCTCATGCGGATCTTCGGCGATCCGGAACGCACCAAGCGTCTGCTGTCCCGGGCCGGAATGCAGCAGGGCGAGGCAATAGAGAGTCGCATGCTGTCCAAGCAGATCGAGCGGGCTCAGCGTAAAGTCGAGGCTCACAACTTCGATATTCGCAAGCAGCTGCTGGAATACGACGATGTGGCCAACGATCAACGCAAGGTCGTCTATCACCAGCGCACAGAACTCATGGAGGCCGATGAGATCGCCGATGCGGTCGTTGCGATTCGCGGCGAAGTCGTGAATCTAGTCATCGACGACTACATTCCGCGCGAAAGCGTGGAGGAGATGTGGGATAAGCCCGGCTTAAGCCAGGCGTTGGAACGAGATTTCGGGACTCCTATCGATATCGGCGGCTTGCTTGACAGTGACCACGCCCTGGGTGAGGAAGGCTTGCGACAGCAGGCCGTCGACCTGATCGCGCACGACTACGATATCAAAGCCGAGTCGGTCGGGCCGCAGGTCGTACGGGAGCTGGAGAAGGGCGTCATGCTGCGACAGCTCGATATGCATTGGAAGGAGCATATCGGCGCTCTGGATTATCTGCGCCAGGGGATCCATCTGCGCGGCTACGCGCAGAAGAACCCGAAGCAGGAGTACAAGCGAGAAGCGTTCGAGATGTTCAGCGACATGCTCGATCGCGTCAAACACGACACGATCAGCATACTTTCGAAGATTCAAATCAGGCGGCCCGAGGATGTCGCAGCCGTGGAGCCGGCGCGCAGCGATACCAGCAAGATGCGTTTTCAGCATGCCGAAGCGCCGGCCCTGACGGCGGCCCCGGCGCCGCAAGCACGGCCTCAGCTGGGTGTGCCACGGGCGCCCGCACAGGCGGAACCCGTCATGCCTTATGTGCGAGAACAACCGAAGGTCGGACGGAATCAACCCTGCCCCTGTGGTTCCGGCAAGAAGTTCAAGCACTGCCACGGCCGTCTGAAATGACGGTTGCCGGTGGGCGTACGCGGACTGACGTCGTCGTCGGCATCGTCCGGGACTCGGCGGGTCGAGTCCTCGTCAATCAGCGCCGTCCGGATACTCATCTGGCGGGCCTGTGGGAGTTCCCCGGCGGCAAGCGTCACGCGAGAGAGGGCCGCCAGGTGGCGCTCGCGCGCGAGCTCCACGAAGAACTCGGCATCGAGGTGGTTACGGCCGAACCGCTGTTGACGCTGCACCACGATTACCCGGACCGTCGTGTATACCTGGACGTCTGGTCGGTACTGGAGTATTCGGGTGAGCCACGGTCGCGTGAGGATCAGGCGATCGCCTGGGTGTATCCGAAAGCCTTGTCGAGTCTCGAACTCCTACCTGCCGACGCACCGATCGTCGGTAAGCTGCTGGACGATGCGGGCTAACACAGCGCCAGTAGGAACGGGACGTCTTCGCCGACCTGCTTCGGTCGGGTATCGACGCCTTCCCAGGTTACGAAGCGCACGGTGAAGCGATGTTTGCCGGCGCTGATCTCGGGGAAAGTGCTGGCGTCCTGTGGAACGATAATGCGCACCAGTGTCGGTCGCTCGCTACGCTCCATGTGGTACTGATACATGCCTCCGGTTGCGACGTGCTCAACCGGTTCATTGGCCTTGCGGGTCAGCCAGAGTACCTCCGACACGGCGTCGCAGACGGGGCGTAGCTCCCGAGTCCAGTCGTCGAACTGGCCGGCGCGGTCGGCCAGCGGTAGCCGAAGCCAGTAGGCGTAATCCGGCAGATCGAACATGCAGGTCCCGCCGGGTATAGAACTGCGATGTCTGATCACGTTCAGGAACTCAGAACTCTTCGCGGAGCTCATGAATTGCGGTCTGCTATCGGCGAGTGCCGACCGCAGTGCCTCGATGTTGTCGAGTAACAGCTCGACGCGTTCGAGATCTACATCCCGCTGGCGGGCATAGATCGACAGCAGGCCGGCGTGACGTTCGAGTTCCTTCAGGACCTCGCTGCGAATGTCGCCCCGGCCCAGAATGGCCATGATCTCGAGCAGGGTTGCCACGGCGGCTCGGGCACTGAAACCGGTCAGGTCGCGGCCATGAAAGCGAACCTGTTGATAGAGAAACTCGATTCTGAGAAACGTTCGCATCCGCTCTGAGAGCGGTTGTTCGAACTCCATGGCCCCGTCGTGTAGTGAGGCGTGAGTGAACTCGGACGCGGTATCGGTCATCGTCGTATTCTGCGCGACGTTCCGCTGCTGGGCAAACTAGCTCGCATTTTCGCAATTCGCCGCGCGCCGTAGATAATCCGTGTGCAGTATCCTCACGTGCTGGCGGATCTTATCGAGACTCTGGCCGCCGTCCAGGATGTCGTCAGCGTGCGCGCTGCGCGTCTCTCGATTTACCTGTGTCGCCAAGATTGCTTCGGCATCTGCCGTACTGATCTGGTCGCGCTGAACGAGCCGCTCCAGCTGTAGTTCCCTTGGGCAGTCGACGACGAGGACGCGATCGACGAATTCGGCGAAATCGGTCTCCACAAGCAGCGGTACGACAACCACAGCGTAGGGTGCTTCTACCGCGTCGAGCTGAGTGAGGGTGCGGACCCTGATCAGAGGATGCAGTATGCCTTCGAGTTTGCGTCGCTCGTCCGCATCCCCAAAAACGATGGCCCGCAGCGCGCTACGATCCAGGTCCCCGGAGTCGAGGAGTACGCCGGTGCCGAAAGCATCGACGATCGCTTCCAGACCAGGCTCACCCTCGGCCACGACCTCACGGGCCACCTGGTCGGTGTCGACGAGCCCGGCGCCGAGTTCCGTAAAGAGTGCCGCCACCGTGGTCTTACCACTGGCGATGCCTCCAGTCAGCCCTACGCGGAACATTCAGGGTACCCCCTACGGTGCGGGTCAGGTCATAAACTGCGTATACATCATCGTTAGCTCCTCGCCCCATAGCAACGCGACCCAGCCGGCGGCGGCCAGGTAAGGCCCGAACGGGATCGGTGTCTCGCGAGAAGTCCCGCCCAGCAGGATCAGTGCGGTTCCAACGGTCGCGCCGACGGCAGCAGACAACAAGATGACGAGCGGCAGGAGCTGCCAGCCGAGCCAGGCACCGAGCGCGGCCAGCAGTTTGAAGTCGCCAAAGCCCATACCTTCCTTGCCCGTCACGAGCTTGAAGATCTGGTAGACGCTCCACAGGGCCAGATAGCCGGCTGCGGCGCCGATGACGCTCGACGTGACATCCGTGAACATCACCCCGCCGTCGATACGGATGAGGCTCGCCAGCAGCCCCGCCCAGAGTAGCGGCAGCGTCATGGAGTCCGGCAGGAGCTTGTGATCGATATCGATGACGGCCAACGCCAGCAGCGTCCAGGTGACCGGCAGCGCGAAGATCATTTGCCAGGTCGGTCCGAAGGCCCAGGCGACGATCAAGCTCAGTAAACCCGCGAGGCCTTCGATCAGCGGATAGCGCGGCGAGATTTTCGCATCGCAGTGCGCGCAGCGACCACGAAGCAACAGGAAGCTGATCACGGGGATATTGTGGTGCGCGGCTACCGAGCCCCCACACTGCGGGCAGGCCGAGTTGGGCGTGACCAGATTGAACGGCTTGCCCACGGCGTGAGGCGGTTCGGGGAACTCTTCGGCCTGGATCTCGGCGCACTGCTCGCGCCAGGCCCGCCCCATCATGATCGGCACGCGGTAGGCTACGACATTGAGGAAGCTACCGACGATCAGTCCGACGAAGCCGGCGACCAGAAACAGCGCAGCAGGGAATATCTCGAAGATCTCCACTCGGATCAGTCAGCGTGTCCGTGGCGATAGGCGGACGTATTCTCGCCGGGCTGGGGTAGGGATTCCAGTCGCGTCAGACTACCTGGCCCATCTTGAAGATGGGTAAGTACATCGCGATGACGAGGCCGCCCACGAGGACGCCGAGAATCGACATGATCAACGGTTCCAGCAGGCTGGACATGCTGTCTACCGCGTTGTCGACCTCTTCCTCGTAGAAGTCTGCGACCTTGCTGGCCATATCATCGAGAGATCCGGATTCCTCGCCGACCGCGATCATCTGGTTCACCATGTTGGGAAACAGCTCGGTATTCTCCATGGCTCGCTGCAACCGTTGTCCGGTGGCCACCTCGTCTCGCATCTTCAGCACAGCGCCCTCGTATACGACATTCCCGCAGGCGCCCGCTACGGATTCGAGCGCCTCGACCAACGGCACGCCCGCCGCGAACGTCGTGGCCAGGGTCCGTGCGAACCGAGCGACCGACGACTTGTCCAGGATTACGCCGATCACCGGGAGCTTCAGGGCCACTCGATCCACGAAATGCTGGACCCCGCGATAACGTCTCTTCGCCTTCAGGAAGGCGATGACCGAGCCGACGATCACG
>JAZFYK010000103.1:0-18313 GCA_036443505.1 Gammaproteobacteria bacterium
ATCCGTACTCAGGGTCGCGTACGACTGGGAGGACGACGTCCTGGTGCGTTTTCACTGGAGCGTGATGGATCGGACGTCGGCGACGCCGCCGATACGCACGGAATTGTTGACCGGAGTCGAGGACGTCGAAATCCGATTGCTCGACAGGAACGGCGAGTGGCTCCTGGACTGGCCGCCGTCGACGATGAACGGCCCCGAGCGACTGGTCGCCCGGCCGCGGGTCGTCGAGTTCGGCGTTATTCTGGAAGACTTCGGCCGGGTCTGGCGCGCCGTGGAGACGGGCGGGTGATCGTCGGCGCAACACGTCAGCGAGGCGTTGCGATCCTGACCGCCATGCTGGTCGTGGCGCTTGGGACCGTGATCGCGGTCAATCTCATGTGGAGCGCCAGCCTGGACCTGCGGCGGACGACATCGGCCCTCGCGGCCGATCAGGGATTGATGTATCTGCAGGGCGCGGAGGCCTGGGTGGGCGACATCCTGCGCCAGGACCAGGTCGACTCGATCGAGAGCGATCACCTCGGCGAGGCGTGGGCGATCGAGCTGCCGCCCCTGCCGGTGGACGGCGGCGCGATCAGTGGGCGCGTGGAGGATCTTCAGGGCCGCTTCAATCTGAATAATCTCGTCACCCCGCAAGGAGAGGAAGACGAGATCGCTCGACGGCAATTCGAGCGCCTGCTCGAATCCCTGGAGATCGATCCCGGTCTTGCGGGCGTCGCCCTGGATTGGCTCGATTCCGATGTCGATACCAACTTTCCCTTTGGTGCTGAGGATGCGGCCTATGCCAGCTTCGATCCGCCCTACCGGACACCGAACTTTGTCATTACGAGCCCGAGTGAGCTTCTGGCCATGGCCGGACTCGAGTTTGCGTCTTACCGGGAGTTGCTACCGTATGTCACCGCCCTTCCCTCTGGCACGACTCTGAACGTCAACACCGCATCGGACGTGTTGCTGGCATCTTTATCCGATGATATCGATGCGGCCAGAAGTGCGGCTCTCATCGACGAACGCGGCGGTGCGGATTTCCCGGACATCAACGCCAGTTTCGAAGGCGATGTGGAGCCCGATGTGCTGCGTAGAATCGATGGCGTGAGTCAGTATTTCCTGCTGACAGCCACGGTCGCTCTTGGCACTAATCAATTCACCATGTACTCTGTGTTGCAACGCGATAATAGTGGGATTGTCCGCGCGATTTTCAGGAGCCTGGGAGTTCTATAGGCGTGTCTGAATACCTCGTCGTACGCATGGTGGAAGAGACTTCCACGGCAACGTGGATCGCGCTGGACGGCGACGGTCACCGGCTGGCCCAGGCAGTGACCGGGCCGCTCGAAGCAGCCGCTAGCGCGACGGAGGGTCGTCGCGTCATCCTGTTGGTTGACGGCTTGAGCGTCAATACGACGCGAGCGAGCCTACCGGCAAAAGGCCACGCGCGGCTCCTGAAAATGCTGCCCTACTCCCTCGAAGACATCGTCGCCGAGGATGTAGAGAAATTATTGTTTTGCCCTGGCGTGCGCGACAGCGCCGGCACCGTGTCAGTCGCCATCGTTTCACGCGATCGACTGGAGAGCTGGCTTGCCCAATGTGAACAGGCCGGCTTCAGCCCGAATCTGATCTATGCGGATACGGAGGGTGTGCCGGATACGCCTGGGAACCTGACGTTCGTTATCGAAGGCAGTCGGGTCTATGCAAGACTGCCGGATCAGCCGCCGTTTGTTCTC
The DNA here is from genome assembly GCA_036443505.1 of Gammaproteobacteria bacterium. GTDB lineage: Bacteria > Pseudomonadota > Gammaproteobacteria > Steroidobacterales > Rariloculaceae > SMWC01. Next base: position 1,716 of record JAZFYK010000103.1, read on the forward strand.
GATGGGTTCAGACTGACCGAGGTACTGGAAATTCTATCGTCGGGCGACGAAGACGATGCGGGTAGCCGGCACATCGTGATCTACGCGGATGAAGCCGGCTACGCGCGCTGCGAGCCCGAGGTAGATGCGTTGCGCGAACGGTTCTCGAGTGTGGACTTGCAGGTATTGCCAGAAGGCCCACTAGCAAGATTCGGCGCGACGCTGATCAATCAGCCGGGGAGCAATCTGCTGCAGGGAGCTTTTGCGCCCGCATCGAACCACCGCGCGTTGTTTCGACCCTGGCGCATGGCAGCAGCACTTCTACTGAGTTTAGGCGTGCTTGCCACCCTGGCGGAGGGAGCTCGCTACTATGCGCTCAGTCAGCAGGACCGGGCGCTGACATCGCAGCTGGAAACGGGATGCCAGAACACCTTTCAGTCGCCACGGAACGCGACCTGCCGTACCGAAAACCGACAACGCCTGGCAGCTTCCGGTGATTCGTCCGCCGCGGCAACCGGCTCGGTCTTTCTCGCAATGCTGGTCGCCGTTGCCGAGGCCCAGGATCCTGCCAGCCGACTCGAAGCGCTGAGTTTCCGCTCTGGCGTAACGACTCTGCGGCTCGTCGTGCCGGATGTACCGACACTGGACGGGTTCGCCCGTGAAATGGCCCGCAGCGGTCAGTTCCAGGTCAACATTCAGTCGGCGAACCAGGGCACTGACGGCGTGGAAGGTCGCCTGCAGGTATCGGAGGCCGTTCCATGAGGGAATGGTTTGACGGCCTGGAACAGCGCGACAGAATCGTTCTCGCGGCGGGAGCGGTGGCGGTCGTCTTGATCGTCGCCTGGGTATTTATCTGGACACCGCTGCGCAGCGGTGCCGCCGAGCTCGATGACACCGTAGCGGAGAAACACGAGATGCTCGCAACGCTGCAACGCGCGCAGGCACTGGGTGGTCCGGCACCGTCCGCCGCTGCCGCGACGCAGTCGCTGGTCCTCATCGTGGATCAGACACACCGGGCACATGGGCTGACGGGCACGCTGTCACGCAACCAGCCTGACGGCACAGACGGAATCCGCGTGACATTCCAAGCTGCATCCTTCGATTCACTCGTGACCTGGTTGGTGGCGTTGCAGCGTAGCTACGGTGTCGCAGTCGAGTCGGCAAACTTCGATGGGACACGTGAAGCCGGTCTTGTTGGCGCTACCCTCGTCCTCCGCCGCTCTTAGCCCGCCTTAGCATGCCGAGCAAGTTCTCCTGGATAGCCCTGGGCGCGGGAGCCTACCTGGCTTTCGTGCTGACCCAATTTCCAGCCAGCACAGCCCATCGATGGTTTGCCCCCGATACGGTGAGGCTTGCAGGTATCGAGGGGACACTGTGGTCCGGCCGGGCAGCACTGGGCTCGGTAGGCAACTTGGGGTTGCATGAAATCCAATGGCGTTTGCAGCCATGGTCGCTGTTGTTAGGGCGAGTCGGCGGCCAGTTGCAGACACGCTTCGCCAACGGCTTCCTGAATACTGAAATTGAAGCGACGTTTTCGCGAACGACATTGCGAAATTTGCGGGCGACTACGAGCCTCGGTGACTTGCGAGAACTGCTACCGCTTGGCGGAATCGAGGGCTTCGTGAGTGCAGAGTTTACGGAGCTCCGGATTCAGGATCAGTGGCCCGTCGAGGCGGCGGGAGAGATTCGTCTCGGCGAATTGGCCGTGCCACCGATGCTCAGCTCTGCGGGCGGTCCGCTCATCTCACTGGGCAATTACCGCGTTCGCTTTGTCGATTCTACGGACGGTGTACTTGTCGGTACTTTCGAAGATCAGGGCGGGCCGCTGGAAGTGTCCGGTTCGATACGGCTGAGCCCGGATCGAGCCTTCGTCATCGAGGGAGTTACGCGGGCGCGTCCTGAAGCGCCGGTGGAGCTCAGCCGGCAGCTCGAGTTCTTACCGCCCTCGCCCGCCGCGCCGGGCCTGCGGACGTTCACCCTGGCGGGCAGCCTCTAGCCCGCATATCGCACCCGCCCGGCCGAGCCTAACTCCAGGGCGGCCGGCCGCTCAGCCCGATCAGCTCAACCATGCGGCGCCGATGATCCTCATCCGGCATGCGGCCACGACCGGCGTCCAGGTTGTCCAGCAGGTGCTCGGTACTTGTCGTCGCCTGAATCGCGCAGGTGACGGCCGGATGAGACAGGACGAACTTCAGGAAGAATTGCGCCCAGCTGACGCAGTCGAACTCAGCGGCCCAGTCGGGTAGCGATTGATTGGCGATACGCGGAAACAACGCGCCCGCGACGAACGGCCGATTGATCAGCACGGCCATGCCAAGATCCATGGCCAACGGCAGGATCACGTCTGCGGCTCTCCGCTCGGCAACGCTGTAGTTGATCTGGATGAAATCAAGCGGTTCGCTGCGCATGACGCTCTCGTACTCTTCGTAGAGTTCTTCACGCGAGGCGCTTATCCCGATGTAGCGGTAGATCCCTTGAGCTTTCCGTTCCTTGAGAACAGGCAGATGCGTTTCCCAGTCGCGCAGGTTATGGATCTGCATGAGGTCGATCTGCTCGACACCCATTTTTGTCGCTGACGAGTCCATTTGCTGCAGGCCCTGGTCACGACCTGTGGCGGAAACTTTGGTCGCCGCGAAAAAATCACCCGGGCTCTGGATATCGCCGAGCACGCGGCCGAACATCGTCTCGGCCGGGCCATATTGAGGAGACGAGTCCACGACCATTCCGCCTTGCTCAAAGAAGAGTTCCGTCACGCGTCGCAGCGGCTCGAGCTCGGCCGGGTCGTCGCCGACATCGAACGTACGGAACGTGCCCAATCCGATGACAGGCAGGGGTTCCCCGGTCTCCGGGATGTTTCGTTGCATCAAGGGCTCTTGCGCCAGCGAGACAGACGGACCGACGGCCGACAGTAGACTGAGTTGGCTTGCTCGCGCTAGAAACCGTCGTCTTGAAAACATGTTTGTCTCCGAGTGAAAAGCTGGGCAAGGCTCATTCTAGACCAGTCCGCAGCATCCAGTAGTAGAATGGCCTGCTACGGCCATGCTGGCACTACGTTAGGCGTGGTCACGACGGGGTAACTACTGAGTGAGACTATGCCGATTTAACGCGAACAGACTAGGCGTCGTGGAGGACGATGCGATTCTCGATGTGACGGCCGCGTTGGATGTATTGCCAGAGGTCCGGTGGCCCCTGCCCTCTCGGGGCGATCTGCTGATCCAGCATCTGGATGCCGTCCGCTCACGCGTAGCGGAACTCGTCGAGCAAGCCGAACGCTACGAACCAGCGGACGTGATGATTCTCAGTCCCGTGGCGAATCCGTCCAAGCTGATCGCCGCGCCCGTTAATTACCGGCTCCACGTCGACGAAGCGATCGCCGATAAGGGCATTACGTTCGATCAGCCCAATTTAAAACCCATCTCGGAGTCACTGTGTTTCTTGAAGGCAGTCTCCGCGCTCGTGGGCCCTGGCGAGGGCGTCGCGCGTCGATTCCCGGACCGGCGTACGGACCATGAGATAGAGCTTGCCGTCATCATCGGTCAGGAAACCAATCAGATCGAATATTCGCGAGCGCTGGACTGCGTTGCCGGTTACGCGATCGGCCTGGACATGACCGTGCGCGGCAAGGAAGAAAGGAGTCTCCGGAAGTCGATTGACAGTTACGCCGTACTGGGACCATGGCTGGTCACCAAGGACGAGATCGAGGATCCCGATAATCTGCGCCTGACCCTGCGTGTCAATGGTGATGTGCGCCAGGATGCGGGAACCGACGAGCTGATCTACGACGTTAAAACGCTGATTTCCAAATGTTCCGAGTTCTTCACGTTGTTTCCCGGTGATGTCCTCTATACCGGCACGCCCGCCGGCGTCGGTCCGGTAAAGCCGGGCGATGTAATGGACTGCGAAATCGAAGGAATCGGCCGCATGGAAGTGGCGGTCGTGGACGCATCGAGTTGAATTGGCGCGCCGACAAAGTGGCTGCTGCGGTGCTGCTCGTGGCGATGGCGGCCAACGTCGCGGCCCAGGACGGCACGCTACTCGTAGTCAATGGCGATCACCAGGCTGGGAGCGTCTCGTTCTTCGATCTTGCGACAGAGGTCGAGGTGGCGCGCTTGCCGATCGGTGTCAGGACTCCGCACGAGATTGCGGTCTCTCCGGACGGCCGGTGGGCCGTGACGGGTGAGTACGGTCCCAATGCCGCTCCCGTCGGTCGTCGAGTTGTCGTCATCGACGTGCCGAATGCACGCGTCGCGGGTTATATCGACCTCGGGCCCAACTCACGACCGCACGACTCAGTCTTCCTTCCCGACAGTCGCCGCGCGCTGGTGACGATGGAAGCGGTGGACCAGCTGGCGTTGGTTGATGTTGTGGCCCTAGAGTTACTCCGTACCTACCCCATTGGAGATGGCGCACGAGAAGGTCACATGGTGCAGCTGAGCCCCGATGCGACACGCGCCTACGTTGCCGGTCGTCAGGGCGAGGGAACGGTATCCGTGATCTATCTACACGAAGAGCGCGCACCAACGGTCGTCACGACGGGTCTTGGAGCGGAAGGGTTAGCCGTTACGGCTGACGGCCGAGAGGTCTGGGTTCTTAATCAGGAAGAAGACAGCATATCGGTTATCGACACGCGGACGCTTCGCGTCACGAACAATTTTCCCTCGGCAGACCAACCCCGTCGTATCGTGGCGCTGTCTGGTGGACGGGTCGTGATCGTAAGCGGCAACCAGGCCGGCGCGTCTCTTCGCATCTATGCTGACGATACGCGGGCCGTCCTTCATGACATCTCGATCTCCGCGCTGTTGCCGGGCGACGATGGCTACGGATTCCTCGTGCAGGATCAACACGGCTTCGTCAGTAACCGGACGGGTGGCCGCATCCTCGTCTACGACCTGGTCGATCCCAGCGCGCCGCCCGCGATTCTGACGGACGGCCATGACCGGCCGGATGGCATGGCGTGGTCGCCTTTACGTGTCGCTGTCCTCGACCATTAGGTGGCTTTTGAATAAGATTGCGCCGGCTTCTCGTGCGATAGCGGTTTCCACGTCATCTATGGTATCAAGGACTATCCGTCGGATTGTCAGCACGCGACTCGCGGTTGCAATTGTTACAACAGTCGTCGTGATCCTATTCACTCAACCGAGTGCCGTGGCGCAGGAGGCGGCACATGCGTCCACCGCTCCGGCCGGCTCGCTCGATGCCGCGGTCGACATGGCGGTCTCCCTCCCCCGCCTGCACAGCCTCCTCGTCAGCTCGCATGATGATCTGATCCTGGAGAAATACTTTAACGGTCGCGGCCCTTCGACTATCGCCAACGTGAAATCCGTGTCGAAGAGCGTGATCTCGGCGCTGGTCGGCATTGCAATCAGCGAAGGTCACATCGAGAGCGTGGATCAGCCCATCGGTGATTTCTTCGACGAGGCGCTCGCGAGTGAAGCAGATGCCGGTAAGCGTCGGATCACCATAGGCGATCTGTTGACGATGCAGTCCGGTCTGGAGACGACCAGCAATCGTAACTACGGCGCGTGGGTGCAGAGCTCCGATTGGGTCGGGTTCGCGCTTGCGCAGCCCATGGATATTTCGCCGGGCATTCTCATGGAGTACAGCACGGGGAACACGCACCTGCTCTCTGCGATTCTAACGATCGCGACCGGCAGGAGTACGCTGGCCTACGCCCGCGAGACGCTCAGTGAGCCTCTCGGTTTCCGCCTGGCCGAATGGCCGCAAGATCCGCACGGTATATATTTCGGCGGTAATGACATGGAGTTCACGCCGAGGCAGATGATCGCGTTCGGGCAGCTCTATCTGGATGGCGGCCGCGCCAATGGTTCGCAGGTCGTTCCGGCAGACTGGGTCGGGGCGTCGATACGTCCGCGCGCCGTGTCGACGCGAGAGGTCGGTCGCTACTACGGCTACGGCTGGTGGATTCGCGAGATGGCGGGTTATGCGACGCCTTACGCCTGGGGTTACGGAGGTCAATACATCATATTAGTGCCGGAGCTGCACCTCGTGGTCGTGACAACATCCTCCAGCTACCCCAGCGACGAACGCCGGCCGCATCTTCGTCAGCTCAATGACCTCATCGAATATCTGGTGATCGCTCCACTGTCGGAAGCGCAGGGACTGCCCACGGTCGCGCGCGTTCGATAGCCGCTACGACTCGGGGCGCGGCGAGTCTCCCGGTGCCCAGTCCCGGAACGCCTGCAGGAGCGGAAAATAGAGGCCGACCCGAATCGGCCGGTCGTCGATCGTGGCCATCGCGGCGGCGTATCGTTCCATCTGCGGGCGATATCGCTCGACCTCCGACTCCAGGAATGCGGACCTTGCGCCACCTTCATGACTGCTGGTCTTGAAGTCGACAATCCAGCGTGTGCCATCGTCGGCGACAAACGTTCTATCCAGGCGCACATGTTCCAGCCCGGCTGGGGTATGGATCGTCAGCGGTAGTTCCGATGCCGCCTCTCGATGATCCTGCAGGAGCCAACAGCCGGTCGCGTCTTCCAGTACACGGCAGAGCGCGTCGATCACGCGTTGTGTCGAGGACTCCAACTCACGGTCTTCGACGCCGAGCAAACGCAACGCCCCTCGAAAACGGCCGCTCTGATCGCGGACCTTGTCGGCATTCCAGTTCTCAATTGCGCTGTCTGCCATCGCCTGCAGCGCATTGTGCACAACCGTCCCAATCTGAAGTGCGGCCTGGCCGGCCCATTCGAACTCCGGACGCGAGAGTCCGGCCGTCGGCAGCGGAGTAACTTCGTCGACGGCCGGCATGATCGGCCGGTCGAAACCGTCGGCAAGGCGGCGCAAGACCGGGAGGATGCTGTCGGCTGCCGAGTCGGGATCATGGGACGCGGCCTCGACGTCGCCGAAACGCTCCCGAACATGCGGCCACAGGAAGGACAGCAGACTTCTGGGCGGCGGCTCGGTCGCAGTCGGTGAGATTTGTCCGATCAGGTGCAGCCGATCCCGGGCTCGAGTCGTCGCGACGTAGAGCAGCCGCGCTCGTTCCGCCAGGTCTCGTTCCCGGTCAGTGCGCTTCAGAAAGTCGCCCAGCACGTCCGGCTCACCCGCGGTCGCCGCTAACGGCGCGAGCAACAGATCCTCCCGGCCGTCTGCAGCGACCCTCTCGAGCCAGTACAGGCCCCTGCTCCTGTCGGGCGGCGGCGACCGGCCGAGCCCGAGCAGCAGGACCGTGTCGAACTCCAAGCCTTTCGCGCGGTGAATGGTCATGATCTCGACACCGGTTTCCCGGGGGGCTTCGCCGTGTCCTCGCGGATCCAGGAAGAAGGACTCCAGCGACGGTGGATCATCCAGGTCGCCACGACGATCGAGCTCGGCAAGCGACAGGAAAAACCGATCCGTTTGTTCGAGCTCCTCAGCGAGATCGAGGCACGCGGGACCACCTAACGTCACCCAGGTCCGCGCGATCCAGCGTGCCAGGGGTTGCTGGGCCCGGCAATCGAACGCGCGTTGCAGGATCTCGCGGCAATGCGCCAGCCGGCGGCGGCCGTCCTCGGAGAGGCCCTCGACACGCTCCGGGTCGTTCATGAGCGCCCAAACCGGCCGCTCCCGGTCGTTCGAGACGAGGCGATGCAAGTCCTGCCAGGTCAGTCCGCACCAGGGCGCCCTGAGCACGCCCAGCCAGGCGATCCGGTCTGCGAGATGAGTCAGGGAGCGGGTCAGGCCGAGGAGGTCCTGCACCACCTGGCGTTGATTGGGAGCTTCCAGTTCCACGGCGTGGACGCTTAGCCGCCGGGCACGGAGCTCGTCATGGAGCCCCGCGAGGTGGCTGCGGCTCTGCACGAGAATCGCGACCGAATGCTCCGGGTAGCGGCCGCGCTCGTCGCTCAGGATCTCGATAACCCGATCTACCTCGGCTTGCGCGTCGGTGCCTCGCAGCGCGTGTACCTCGACCGTCGCGTGGGCCGAATCATGGCGAGCCGCCTCACAAGGATAGAAGCGGGCCGCACCTGAGCCCAGTTCATCGTCGCTCGGGAAGATGCTCGGAAAGTGGCTGTTGATCCAGTCGATGACAGCAGGCGCGCTGCGAAAATTGCGTTCGAGAACCAACGCCTCGCAATGCACATCGGCGACGCCACGTATCTTGGTCTTGAGAAATAACGACATGTCGGCATTACGAAAGCGGTAGATAGACTGCATCGGATCGCCGACGAGAAACAGCGTTCTGCCGTCATCTCGTTGCCAACCCGCCGTGAGCAGCTCCAGTAGTCGTAGTTGTGTGTGTGAGGTGTCCTGGAATTCATCGACGAGGAGGTGTTGTACGCGGCGATCGAGTGCCAGCAGTCACTCCGAAGGCGCGTCGGACTCTCCGAGAGCGCTCTGAGCGGCCAGGGCCAGTTCGATAAAATCAACGACATTTCGTTCGGCGAATATGAGGCGCAACTCCGCTGTCAGGTGGCGTAGTACGACCCTCAGCGCAGCCAGAGTTTGCCACTGACTCTCGTCATAACGAGGTGACGGTAGCTTTCTGATCATGACCAGAATCTGTTGCAGCTCCGGCTGCTCCTCTAGTGCGGCGATCAAGCGGCTCAGTCGATTCCGTTCTGCGCTATGTTCCGCGCCAAAACCGATGTCCGCACGCAGCTGCTTGCGCCACGTGCCGGCTTTGACGAGTAGCAGTTCCGGCAACGCCTTATATGCCGCCGACGATTGAGCAGTTGGCGCCGGCAGGTCGTCGAGTTCGAGCCAGGGAGCGAACTGTTCGGCGCTCGCCGCGGCCGTGGCGAATTGTGCGCCGTGTCGTAGTAGCGGGACGAGTTCCGCTACAGCATCTTCCGGCAGTGCCTCGGCAAGCCGGGTCAGTCGTTCCCCGACGAGACTTTCCAGCGCGTGTTCGAGCGCGCGGCGTAGCTCCGCATCGCCGCCGCGGGCCAGGTAGTACAGCCACTGGTCCCTGCTCGGAAGCAGCTCCGCCAGCAGAGTCTCCAGCCGGTCGTAGCGGTTGTCCAAGCGCCGCAACAAGGGCCGCAGGCAGTCTCCGGGCTCGCCGGGGTTGCCGAGCTGTCCAAGGACACGCCGAGACGCTCGAACATAGAACTCGCGCGCATTCTCGACAACTGTCGCGCCGGCGACGCCACCGGACAACACCGGCAGTCGTTGCGCCAACCAGGCATTGAGCGCGTCCAGCGTATCGATTCTGAGTCGCTGAGGTTGTGCCGCGAGGTCCCACTCTAATTCCTGCCCCCGCGCCAGGACGGCCATCGCCAACTCGCGCGTCTTCAGCCGATGTTGTTCCTGCGGAGACTCTTTCCGTGCGGCCGCACGGAGTGCTTGCAGTACTCGACCCCGCATCTCTGCGGCGGCCTTGCGCGTAAATGTAATCGCGATGATCTGTTCGGGTAGTTCCACCTGGGCGAGCAGCGCCAGATAGCGCTGGATTAACAGCTCGGTCTTTCCCGAGCCTGCCGGCGCCTGGACGATAAACGAGCGGCTGGTGTCCAGTGCGGCTTGCCGCGCGCTGTCATCGCTCATGGCGCGGTCCACGCGTCGATCCAGCCTCGAGACAGCGCGAGTTGTTCATAAACGCGCGTCAACGGCGCGAACGCTCCTGTCGCGTCAGCCGAATCGGCCAGCAGTATCCGCGTATCGCCCGCCGCATATTCTGCGATCAACGTCTCAAGTTGTTCTCGCCAGACTTCCAGTTGCCCGGGCCAGGAGCGCTCGTGCGGCAGCTTCGTCAGAGGCCCTGGGAAATCCCCTTTCTCCGCCCAGACGCCCCGGAATGTGATGCCGTCTGTCTGCACGGCGGCGATAACGGTTGCCGTGACCTGCGGGCCGAGGCTCTGTGCGTAGAGCGGTAGCTGCGTATCGCGCAGGCGTTCTCGAAACCAGCCCGCCGGACTCGTGTTCCTCCCCGTCTTGTAGTCGATGATCGCTAGCCCGCCTGCGGAGAGCGCGTCGATGCGATCGAGCCGGCAGCTCAGGCGAAAGTTCTTGAGTTCGGCTTCCTGACGCAGCTCGACGGCGTCAACTCGAAAGTCCGCTCGCTTGAGATCGTTAGCGACTAACGATGCGAGGAGACCGAGGAGCCGGTCACGCTCCAGGTCGTAAAGGACCTGCAGCGAGGACCGAGCCCGACCGAAACTCTCGTGCAAAGCCTGTTCGACACAGCTCGCGGCCCATTCGTCTCGCGCGGCCGGCTCCCACTGGGCGAGCTCAGTCCGATCGGGTAAGCGGCGCAGGAACAGCTCCAGGGCCCGGTGGGTAATGATTCCGCGCTGGCGTGCGCTGAGTCCCCGGCTCTGTGGCTCCAACGGTCTTGCGCCCAGCCGACTTTCGATGAAAGCCCGCAGCGGGCACCTGGCCTGCACAGAGAGTGTTCCGGCGCCGCCGTGAATCTCCTTACCCTCGAAATCGGGGCCCGGATCCTCCCGTTGCTCTCGCGTCCGCGTACCAACCATGCGTGCGGCGAGACGAGGTGCCGTTCCAGCGGCCAGGGCCTCCGGCTCGACCTCCGGGATCGTCGCCAGCAGCGGGCTCGGCTCGGCCGGGTACTCGTGGACCCGACTCGGCCAGCTACAGACCAACTCCGGCGTGCGGTCGATGAGTCGCCGTGTGGCGCGCTGACACCGCTCCAGGGCGTCGCGGGGCGACGCCCCGGGCATGCCGTGATCCAACTGCAGGCGCAACGGCAGCAATGGATTGGCTTGGGCGGGCCGCGGCCAGCGGGCATCCGTGAGACCCGCAACCCAGACCGCGTCGTAGCCCGGGCCGATGTCTTCGGGCCGCTCGAGGAGCGAGATGCCCGTGAGCGGGATGGGCCCGGCCGGACGGGGCTGCGCGAGAATGAGATCCAACTCCGCGAGTGCCTCGGTCATCGACAGGGTGCCCGCGATCGGGGTCAGCAGCGATAATTCAGTCAGCGCGCTTTCCCAGGCCGGGAGAACGGTGGTATTCGGGTCGTGCACGCCCGCGGGCCAACCGAGCAGGCCCAAGACCTGTTGCCAGACTCGGGCCCAAGCTGTAGGCGTCGCGTGGCGTGGGGCCGCATCCAGCGCCTTCAGCGCTCGGGAGAGCCTGGTGGCCAGGCCTGGGGCCGCATCGCGGAGGCGTTGTGCGAGGCCTCCCGCCCGATAAGCCTCGAGGAAGCTGAGCTGCGCACTGAGCTCAGCGCGAAGGCTCGTTTCCAGGACGCTACCAGCGCCTTCCTCGCCGGGTTCGCTCGCGATATACGGGCTTCTGAGCCAACGACTCAGCGTATTGAATGTTCCGCCGGACGACAGCAACTCGAGCGATGTCATGGCGGCGCCGATCGGCGGCTGAAGGTCCCAGGGCTCGCCACTCGGGTTGAAGTAGGCGCGACCCGTTGAGCCGCCGAGCAGAGCACCGCCGGGCTCGAGAATGTCTTCGAGTGTGCGCCGGACCGCGTTGCCCCGCGTCTTTAACTCAGGGATCACGAGAGCCAGCCGCTCTGCAGGTGCATGCGTCAGTCTTTCGCCGGCCCACTGTGCGGCTGCGGCGAGCTCGCTGGCACTGTCCGGCAGACGCACGCGGGAGCGACTCCGCTGGACAACGGGTGGAAGCCATTCGGCCATCGTCCAGCCGTCACGCTCGAGTTGCCGATACAGGGCCTGCTGCACAGGCGTTGGTTCCGGAATATCGGCCCAGACGACCGGTCCGTTCTGCGCGCCCCGGAGCTGGCCGCCGTTGGCCAGCTCGACGGCTGCCAGTGACGAATCGATCCAGTGGTTGTCGTCGAGTGCTCTGCGGTAATGTCGCGCCCAGCCCAGGAAACTCGTGAAATCGAGGTCCGTGTCGCCGGCCCTGAGCTCCTGCGGGTCGATCCGCCACTGGCACAAGGTTTGCCACGCTGCGGCGGCCCAACGGCTTGCGCTGTGGCTGTTGATCAACCGGTCGGCCGCCGCCGAGTTGTCGATGACCCGACGCCAGAGGGCCAGTTCTTGCGCCGCCGTCAGTAGCTGTCGGGAATCCGTCTCGGTCCGGGACCACAACGCCGTGGTCCAACCCTGGTAGGTGTGGATCGCGGCGCCGACCCAGGCGTTAGGGCGTTCCGCGGACGCCGTCCGGGCCAGGTAGGGTTCGAGCTGCCGCGCTGCAAGTCCACTGCCGACAACCACGGTGGCGCCTTCGGCCAGGCGGCTCGGCAGGTCATCCGTCATTTATAATCAAATAGTTATATATACTTTATTATGCAGATTCTAGTTTCGGCGGCCGGTTGGCCAGGTGCCCTAAAACCTCGTCCATGCGCTCGAATGCGTCGGCGAGTACTTCTTCATCCGGCAGCGTCGTGATCCTGAAATGATCCCGATAGGGCGTATTGAAACTCGAGCCGGGCGCCACGAGCACGTGCTTCTCCTTGAGCAACTCGAGCGCGAAGCTCTCGTCATCAAAGCCCGGTAGCGTTTCGGTATTGACCCCGATAAACGCGTACATCGAGCCCATTGGCTCGACCACATTTAGATACGGGCTTCTCGCCACGGCGTCCATGACCGCCTGCCGGGACTCGAAGAGGCGGCCGCCGGGCGAACAGAGCGCCTTAATGCTTTGGTAGCCGCCCAAGGCCGTTTGCACAGCCCATTGCCCGGGGACGTTGCTGCAGAGCCTGAGCGCCGCGAGCAAATCCATCGCGTCGACCAGGCGTCCGGAACGATCATGGGCACCGCTGAACGCGACCCAGCCGACCCGGTAGCCACAGGCACGATAGACCTTGGAAAGCCCGCTGAAGGTTGCGCACAGAGCAGTCGAACACAACGTCGCCATCGGCACGAACTCGGCGCCCGGGTAGACCATCTGGTCGTAGATCTCATCGCTGAGCATAACGAGGTCGTGGCGATCGGCGAGCTCAGCGAGTCGGGTCAGGCATTCCCGACTGTAAACCGCGCCCGTGGGATTATTCGGATTGATGACGACGATCGCGCGGGTACTGGGCGTGATCAGCGCCTCCACGGCATCCAGGTCGGGCATGAAGCCGGCCTCTTCCGGGCAAGGGTAATAGATCGCCCGCCCGCCATTCAGTGTCGTGGCCGCCGTCCACAGTGGATAGTCGGGGCTCGGAATCAGCACTTCGTCCCCGGAGTTAAGCAGAGCCCGGAGCGTTAGGTCGATGAGTTCGCTGACACCGTTGCCGATAAAGACTTGTTCGGCCGTGATATCCATGATGCCGCGGTCCTGGTGCTGCATGACGACGGCCTCGCGAGCTGGGAAGATCCCTTTCTGATCGCAATAGGCTTCACTGGCGCCGAGATTCTCGATCATCGCCAGTCGCATGGTCTCGGGCGTACGAAAACCGAATAGCCCCGGGTTGCCGATATTCAGAGACAGAATCTCGTAGCCCTGGCGCTCCATTTCGTGCGCGCGTCGCGCGAGCTGCCCGCGAATCTCGTAGCGAACATCCTTTAGCTGCCGGCTCGGCTCGATGGTGGGTAACTTGGTCACGGCTTCAACTCGGTCGAAAGATAGGCATTGTGCCCGAAAAGCCCGATAAATAAAGCGGCGGCGTCGAGATCGGTCGATCGAGGCGGGCGACGCAGTCGTCCGTTGCCAGGTCAGGTTGCCGCGTGTTCCTCGACGTCGAGGATTAGTCCGTTGACGGCCGTGATTTTCACTTCGGTGCCGATCGGCAACTGCCGTGGATCGGCAGCTTGGACCCTGGCACTCCAGAACTCGGCGCCGACGCGTACGCGCAGAAGATCGACACTGCCGTCCGAGACGCCGACGACTTTGCCGATGGAACCCACTAGATCGCCGCCCACGGGATCCGATGACGTGCGGAAGTACCTCGCCAGGCCGCTCGAGATGGACTCGTCGAACAATCCGCGAACGACGAAATAGATAATCCATAGAACAACGCCGATCAGTAACAGTCCGCTCAATATGTCCATTGGTGATTTACCGGGTCACTCGTGTCGTCGTTCCGCAGGTGCGGCCCTCATGAAGCAATTCTAACAAACGCCTGGGTGGGTACGTTGACACACGCCAGGTGGCAATGGGAGACTCGTGGCGCAATGTCGAGGCGACGGTTCCTTAAGACTTCAGCACTGCTTGGGGCCGGCGCCCTGACGGGCCAGATCGGAGTGCCGGTCGCCCGCGCGCAGCAAACGGCGACGCCCGTTCGGGTCCGCAGGCCCACCCAGATCCTCATGGGCGGCTACGGGCCGCCGACCACGAGCTTCAGCTTGGCCCTCGAGCAGATCGGTGCTCGGCTCACGGCAAAGTTCGGCGACGAGGTAGACGTCAAGTACGTCTACAACGTCATGGACGTCGGCTATCGCGCGTCGGATATCCTGTGGCTCGTGGAGAATGGTGTCCTCTCGCTCGGCTATCAGTCCAGTAGTTATATGACCGACCGGGTTCCAGAGCTCGGGCTGGCCGATCTGCCGTTTCTTTTTACCGATACCGCGACAGCGCGCGCTGCCATGGACGGGGAATTCGGGCAACTGCTGACTGCCAGGATCGAGGCGCAGATGGGCTACCGCATACTCGGTTATTTTGAAAACGGTTTTCGCCACATCTCCAATCGTATCAGGCCCGTGCGTACTCCAGCGGACCTAACCGGGCTTAAGATACGTGTATTGCCAAGCGCAGTGCAGGCTCGGACATTCGAGTTACTGGGCGCCGACCCGCAGGTCATGGACTTGACGGAGGCGATTGTGCGTGTTCAGGCCGGTACGCTCGATGCGCAGGAGAATCCGTTCGCTAACACCGTCACCTACGGCATACACGAGTATCATCACTTCCATACTGAGACGAGTCACTTCTACCTGTCCCGCCCTATCTTCGTCCATCGCCCGACGTTCAACTCCTGGCCTGGGGCTCTGCAGAGCGAGATGCGGGCGGCCGTTAAGGATGCGGTGACATTTCAGAGGGACCTGCACGTGCTTGAGGAAGAGGAAGCCGCGGTGGCTATCCGGGAAGCGGGCGGAGAGATCCTGCAGCTGACCCCGCGACAGCTTGCAGCGTTCGTCGATGCCGTTACCCCGATCTATGCCGAAGCGCGGCTGCAGTACAGTCAGGAACTACTCGCACTCGTCGACTTCTAGCAGGCTGATTGCTTTTTCTTGAGCGAGTAGTTTCCGCTTCCGCTCGAGACCCCACCGGTAACCGCCAAGCTGTCCATCCGTCCTCACGACTCGATGGCACGGTATCGCCAGGGCCAGTTTGTTCGCGCTGCAGGCGCTCGCCACGGCGCGGTGTGCTGTCGGCTGCCCGATAGCGGCCGCCACCTCCCGGTAACTGGAGGTTCGACCCGGCGGGATGGCCTGTAGTGCCTTCCAGACTCGTTGTTGGAAAGCTGTCCCCTGGATATCCAACGGGAGTCTCAGTCCGTGTCTCGGAGTGCGGATAAAGGCCGTGATGTTCGATACCCACTCGCGCAGGTTGTTATCGTTCTCCGTCAGGCGTGCAGCCGGGAAACGCTCCGTCAGACTCTTTCGTAGCGCTTTCGCGGTGCTGCCGAATTCAATACAGCAGACGCCCTGTGCGGTAGCGGCAACCAACAGCTTACCCAGGGGTGACTGAGTCACCGTGAAGTCGATCGCGACGTTCCTGCCACCGTCCCGGTACTGGCCGGGCGTCATTCCCAGTGTACGTTTCGCGGTCTCGTAGACTCGGCTGCTGGAGCCGAAGCCTGCCGCGTAGATCGCGTCCGCGACGGGACTGCCCTCGTGCAGCTGGTCCTGCAGGCGCGCGACGCGCTTGCCGGCCGCGTACTCCCTGGGCGTCAAGCCCACCAGTCGTTTGAATTGACGATGGAAGTGAGATGGGCTCAACTCGACGGCCGCAGCCAGCTCCTTCAAGCCTGGTGCCTGCTCGGCAGCGTCGATCGCAGCGCACGCCGTGCGCACGGCCTGAACGTGCCGCTCCTCGACGGTCGACTGAGTCGGGCGGCATCGCAGGCACGCACGGTAGCCCGCTCGCTCCGCATCCACGGGCGCCGTGAAGAACACGGTATTCTCCCTTTTCGACTGCCGTGACGCACACGACGGGCGGCAGTAAATGCCCGTGGTGCTCACGGCATAGACGAATTTACCGTCGAGTGAATGGTCGCGGCCGAGTACCGCGTTCCAACGCAGATCGTCGCTTAAGGCGTTCGTCGAGATTCCAGTCATGGCAGAAGTATGCCGCGATCCCACGGCGGTGGGCTATCCGGGTCTTGCTTTCAAATTCGAATCTGAACGCCTGCTTGCGGCGGGAGCAGACGTTCAGATCGGCGCGACTGCCGCTTATTGAGACGTAGCGGCCGTCGATTCAGTTATTCCGGTTCCGGGGGGACCTGGGCCTCAATTGTGATCAGCAGGTTCACGGCCATGAAAAATCCGGCGTCGATGTCATAGTCGACACCGAAATCGTCACGATTAAACGTCGCGGATGCATCGGCACCGCAGACTTCTCGCCCGTGTCTGAAGTGCGGCTGACAGCGGAAGCGGTTGATCACGAGATTCACGGGATTGGTGACACCGTGCAATGTCAATGTGCCTTCGACCGCCGTCGGATTTCCGTCCTTGAAGTCGACCAACTGACCGACGTAGGTCGCGTTCGGGTACACCTCGACGTCGAGCATGTCGGCGTTCTTCGCGTGGTCGTTCATTCCTTGGTGACCGAAGTCGATGGAGGACATGTCCATCGTGATTTCCACGCTCCCC
>JAZFYK010000104.1:0-5947 GCA_036443505.1 Gammaproteobacteria bacterium
GTCCACCTGGTACAGAGGCCGCGGTAGAAACACGGGACTGACGTGCTCGGCGAGCCTCGCCAGGATATCCTTCCTGTCCAGGTCGGGGGCCACCACCAACGCCACAACGCGCGGGACATCCTCGCCCCCCTGACTATCAGGCATGAGAAAAACTCCGTCGCGGACACCTTCGATGGCATTCAGCTTGAGAGTCAGATCGCTCAAGGATGCGCGGTTGCCGGCGATGTTGATCAGATCGGCATGTCGGCCCAGCAGCTTGAAACGCGAATCGCTTTGCACTTCGATGAAATCATTCAGCGGTACCAGGTCGGGCAGATGACCGGCTCTGACATAGACAATGCCGTTTTTCTGGTGCGACGTCATGCCATCGTAGAATCGCCACAGGTCGCCGTCCACCGTGCGGCGCGAGGCCATGGAGCCCGCCTCCGAGCAGCCGTAAATTTCCATGACGTGACACGAGAACATCTTCTCGGCGCGTTGTGCCAGCTCCACCGATAGCGGTGCGGTGGCAGAAACGATGCGGGACAAGCGCGGCCAGCGCACTCCGGAATCGACGCAAGCGCGAAGGTGCGTTGGGGTCGTGAACAGGGTGCGCGGCTCTGCGAGCACCGAAATCGCTCGACGGATATCTTCGGGAAAAAACGGGCGCCCAGCGTGTACGCACGCTGCCGCGACCAAGGGCAGAACGACGCTGACCTCCAGACCATACATGTGCTGGGGCGGAATGGTCGCAAGAATCGTTTCTTTCCCGTTGCTCTGAAACTCGAAGCGCCGCCGGGCAAGCCTCAGCCCGACCACCAAGTCGCCCCAACGCTTCGGATTCGGATTCGGCCTTCCCGTACTCCCGGAGGTGAACACGATTGCCGCGACGAGATCCGCCCGGATCTCCGGTATTGCTTCTTCGGCACGCGACACGCCCGACTCATCGAGAGATACCGTATGCTGTCCGATTCGTTCTAATTGCATCGGGGTATCTACCAGGCAGTAGCTGCCGGCGTGATCCGCTGCCAGCTCCTCAATGACCCTGGGTGCCCGTGCTGATGGCAGAAGTGTGGTCTGACCGCGAATCAAGGCCGCTGCGAAAGCAGTCAGGAACGCGTAACGGTCCTCGCAGAGATTGATTGCGAAGGGCGCCTCTGGCAGATTCTCGGCAAGCTGGCGAGCGTGCGCGAGAAACATTTCGCGACCCACTTCTGTGCCGCGCCAGAAAGCAACGCTCTCGCCGGGACCATGAGTCAGTAACGGAAAGGTGGTGGAAGTCGCCATTTCCTTTTTCAGTCAGCGTGCGAGTAGTCGGAGAATCGACTCGAGTGCTATCAAAGCGAAAAAGGCAGCCCAGGCTATCGTCACTCGGCGTGTGTACCGGGTAACCACGGTGTCCAGAGGTTCACGCCACGGAGAAGCTATCCTGGCGGCCAAGATCCGGGAATCGTCATTGTCATCTGATTTGGACGGGTCTGAAAATCATACTTCATCGATATCGCCAGAGCCATCTCCAGAGCATCGATGGAATCGAGACCCAGCCCGTCTTGAAACCGCGTTCCTCCGGGCCAGGTGGCCGAATTCACCCGAATACGCACCCATGGTGACGAAGTCCACGCAGCCATCGTTGAACGGTAATTGTTCTTCGTAGTCTTGTACCAACGCGAGGGGCACGCTGTGGGATAGTGTGGGGTGCGCCGTACATCTCTATATTGCATAATTGGCGATGTGGTGGTGAAAAATGAGTTCTTCGCCATCCTGGTAGCTTGTTTGATGCCGACGGGCTGAGACATCAAATGATTGGGAGACGGACAGATGGCCGACGAAAATTCGCTCGAAAAGGAGGTCGCCGCATTGATCGTGCAGACCCTGAACCTGGAGGTCGAGCCGGGTGAAATCGAGCCATCGGCGCCGTTATTCGGTGAAGGTCTGGGTCTGGACTCTATAGATGCCTTGGAACTGGCCTTGGCCATTTCCAAGAATTACGGTTTTCAGCTGCGCTCGGATGATTCCGACAATGTACAGATTTTTTCCTCGCTACGTGCTTTGAGCAGCCACATAGGCGCGAATCGCGTCAAGTAGTCGTCTCGTCGACTGCGAAGTTTGCAACATTGCTGCTTAATGTTGTGTGGAGTCCTGCTAGTGAGGGCCGCCGATTTTTCCCGCCACTGACCATGAGCTCAAGTCAGTATCGGTCGTTTTTACCAGAATCCCTTTTCGACCGCTCAGAATGCTTCCCAGCTTTGCATTCAGGTAACCAAGCCCGCAACGTAACAGGCGCAATAGATGATTGGGGTAACGCAGTGTCATCTTGACGTAGTACCAAAGAATCTTGGGGCGGCGGTAGAAATCAGACAACACCTCCTGATAGTGGCGGTCCAGCTCTTCGATCGAAATCCCCTCGGGCGCCCAGACAAAATTCATCCCATTCATTTTTTCCCAATGGTCATCCCGAATGTTCGTGCCATACAGATCCCGGTATATCGGTGATCCAGGGTAAGGGGTAAATTTCGTCAGGTTCATAATCTCCATCGGGATCCGACGGATGAATTCCTTGGTCATCTGTATCGTTTCCAGAGTCTCCCCCGGGTAGCCCAGCATGAATAGCCCCTTGGTGCGGATCCCTGCTTCTGCCGTCCACGTCACGGCCTGTGTGGAACTTTCCACCCGGGCCATTTTGTCCATTTTCCGAAGCAGCTCATCGGAGCCCGTCTCGAGGCCGAAACTGATCTCCCAGCAGCCGGCGCGCTTCATGAGCTTGAGCAGGTCCGACTTAACCGTATCGACCCTCGCCGTGCAGGTCCAGGTCATATCGAGACCGCTTTCCAGAATGAGGTTGCACAGTGCGGTGACGCGGACACGGCTGGCGAGAAACAAATCGTCCACGAACATGATATGCCGCACACCATACGTGT
Organism: Gammaproteobacteria bacterium; assembly: GCA_036443505.1. GTDB lineage: Bacteria > Pseudomonadota > Gammaproteobacteria > Steroidobacterales > Rariloculaceae > SMWC01. Next base: position 2,898 of record JAZFYK010000104.1, read on the forward strand.
CCTGGAGGTGTCGCATCATCTTGAAGACGACCGCTGGGCTGTAGGCGCGCACCCTGGCACCGAATGTCGATGTGTCACAGAACCTGCAATGGAACGGACAGCCGCGCGAGGCGGCGATTGTCGCCACCGGTCCCTGGGGAAAATCGTAGATTGCCGGTGTATACGCACCAGGGAAATCGGGTAACAGATCCCATGCCGGAAACGGCAGTTCATCGAGCACCTTGTTAATGGGCAAGGCTGGCGTGGTACAGATCTTCTCACCATCTCGGTAGATGAGGCTGGGCACACCGGCGAGACTTTGTTTGCTTTCCAGGGCACTCAGCAGATTCATCAGCGGCCGTTCACCCTCGCCGTTTACCGCCATGTCAAACTCTGGAAAACGCCGTATGGTCTCTGGCCCCATGGAGGAAATATGGGGGCCACCAACGATAATCACGGTGTCCGGCAGCGCTTTCTTGATCTTACGGGCAATGGCGCCGGCACCCCACACACCCACGGTGAACAATGTGATCCCTACATAGGCCGGTTTCTCTGCGATTACCCTGTCCGCAACCTCATCGGCGGTGAGATCGAGCATGTCGCTTTCAACGATGGACGGCTGATAACCACGGAGGCGCACTTCCGCGGCAAGATGAAGCAGGCCCAGGGATGGGGACCGGTTCGTTATGTGCCGTAAAAAATCGTAACCCGGCGCAATCCGTTCATAGGGCGGATTTATGAATATGATCTTCTTTGGCACAGGCGGCATTTCTCTGGAGGCCTTCGGGGCTGCCAAGTCCGCACAACGCTTGACGCTGGCCCGATAACCTTGCATCTGCGAGCGAACAAAGTCAACCACTGCCACTCACCCGTAGTGCATTGAAAAAGCAGGGTGTTTCCTGGTTGCAGCGCTCAATTCAGTACCGCCCATCGGGTCCGGTGAGCACGGCGCGTGACAAGAGATTATGCTCGTAGTGGCCCACTGGGGATGCTTCGCGGACATCAGCGTCTGCCGCAGATCAACAGGGACGAACAAATACCAAGATTGTCGATTACCCGTTCAACCTTCAATCCAGCCATGTCCACCATCGTCATGATATCGGAGGCCTTGTACATACGACTGCGTCCGTTGGCCACACAGGTAAAATATAAGGAGAAAGCCTGTAAGCAATAGCTCGCAATCTCGAATTCCTGTCTATCCCAGAAGTTATCGAGGATATACAGAGTGGTATTCTGGCTCATGGCGGCCGCTGCCCGCTTAAGCAGCTCGAGAGCATCCTCCTCCGAGAAGCACACTAGAAACTGGCTCATCCAAATGGCGTCAAACCCCTCTGGAAAGGAATTCGAGCCATCCAGGAGGTCAATTGCGTGGGTGGTGATTCGTTCTTGAAGTCCACGCTCCTCGATATTCTGCTCGGCTACAGCCACCAGCCCGGGAAGATCGAGAACCGTCACCGAGACGTTCTCGGAGTGATTGACACATTGGATAGCCCATCTTCCGGTATTGCCTCCAACATCCAGCAACTTGCGATGGCCGCGCTCGAAGACGATTGGCAGAGCCTGCGCAAACGCGGCGTCGGAGTAATAGTGATCCCATTTGAACCAACTAGTGCGCGCATCTTCCGGAAGAGCCGGCAGGGCCGCGTATATCGTCTCCCAATCACCGAAAACCTTCTTGAGACCGACCGGCTCGCACTCGCGAATCGCGTCTTCCAAATAGTACATGGCCTGGAAACAGCAGTGATGTACGACATCCATATTGATCCGGGTCAGCTCGTCATTCAGAATATAGACGCCTGTCATGGTCAGAAAGTAGCGGTTGTCCTCGGAACGCACCACTCCCGCCGCCAGCCCGGCTTCCAGCAATACGATTACACCGTAACGCGAGGCCTCGACCTTCTCGGTAATCTCCTCCAGCGTGAGCCCGGTGCGAGTCGTCTTGAGGACCTTCAAAATGCCGAGATCACGCAGTAATCTCGCCGCTTGAAAGATAAGGGGTGCCAGGGCGATCTGCTGTGCATTAAATCTCGCCTCTACCGCAGACGTTGCCTCGACCGGCCTGTCGGGATTTTTCATGGCGTTAGCCTAACCGAAAAATGAAACCATATTCACCCAACACGGAAGCTCTGACCCCCCCTGGATTTCAATACATTCCACTTGGTCTAATCCAGGATTTTCCCACCCGCTTCCGCGTAGAGTCATATATCGCAGGGCCTCCCAGAGTCGACCATGCCGCCCTGGCGGGAGTATCTGACCGGTTGCGCCCGGGACGGCGATGGGACCCGGCCTCCCGGGACGCACCCCCCCCGGGGGGATGCGGGCTGGTCCATTGCGTTCCAAATGGTGGACCCATAGGATCCGCGCCATGTACCTGGCCCGCATACTGTACCGGCGGTGAGGACCTCGGGACCGCTTCCGGAACTCGGCAAATTCGGGTGCCCCACTGAACAGCTTGACTGAATCGACGACGCAGAAATGCAACCATTTTCGACAAATTTCGCCTCCCTGAGCAGCGCAAACGAACTGCTGGACGACCAGCACGTCCTCGCATTGATCGAGTTCGGCAGCGCCGATGACGTGGGCGACCCGGATCCGCGCCGCATTACCGTCGGCCTGCCGCAGCTCGGGCCGTCACCACTGGTGGAAGTCTGGAAAAGCGCGACGCCGGTTGTGTCGGGGATTCGCAGCCAGGTGTCTTACAGCAAGAACGAGCAGGTGCTGCTCGGACACCTTTCGGTGGACGAACGGGATTTTCCAGGCCTCGAGGAGGCCACGAGTCAGGCCTACGAGAACATGCTCCGATTCGCGCGCGAGATGGGTTTTCCCCACTACCTGAGAATCTGGAACTACATCCCCGATATCAACGGCGAGGAGAACGGCGTAGAACGCTACAAGCGCTTTTGCACTGGCCGGCACGCCGGCCTGGAGAAGTTCGGATTCTCCGAGCATCAGCTTCCCGCCGCCAGCGGCGTTGGCAGTCCGTCAAGCAGAATGCTGATCTACTTTCTTGCCGCGAGGGATGCCGGAGTCCAGGTGGAGAATCCCCGCCAAGTGAGCGCCTTTCGCTACCC
>JAZFYK010000105.1:0-9840 GCA_036443505.1 Gammaproteobacteria bacterium
GGCTGAGCGCCAGTTGAATGGCAGAGACCGCCTTCTCGAATACGCCCTGACGACAAACGGACTCATCGTGTCGCTCGCGATTACCATCCAGGTGCACGGACCAGGTGAAATACGGTGACGGCTCATACTCATCGATCTTTTGCTCGAGCAACAGTGCATTCGTGCAGAGATAGACAAACTTTTTTCGCGCGATGATGCCCCGAACGATGACGGGCATCTCTGAATGGATGAGCGGTTCGCCGCCCGGAATGGATACGACGGGCGCACCGCACTCGTCTACGGCCTTGAGTGCGTCCTCGGTGCTCACTCGCTTCCGCAGAATGTCTGCAGGATAGTCGATCTTGCCGCAACCTGCGCATGCCAGATTGCACTGGAACAGTGGCTCCAGCATCAGCACGAGTGGATAGCGTTTCACGCCTCGGAGCTTCTGCTCCAGGACATAGCGTCCCACACGGTAAGTCTGGACTAACGGAATACTCATCGCTTCCCCTATCTGCGATCCAGCGTGGCTCGCTTCTAACCCTCGACCTGTGGGCCCGACAGAATATTGTCGATGTGACTATTGGTAATCTGCGCCCACTCCATCTTCAACCACGGCGTAAAATTCTCGGGTGACGCCGCGACCTCCGACTCTAACGAGGCGATGTCGAGATAGCGCCATTCCGCGATCTCGCGCTCGTTGATATCCACCTCGCCATCGTAATGCCCATAGTATACCCAGCAATACTCGTGTTCCGCACCGACCGTACCGTACTGGGCGTGATACTTGAACTTAAAGAGGAAAGTCAGCGGACACTCAATACCGAGCTCTTCAACGAGGCGGCGAGACACCGCTTCCTCCATCGACTCCCCGACTCGCGGGTGCGAACAACACGTATTGGACCAGTAGTCCGGCCAGAGCGGTTTCTCGGCGCTTCTTCGTTGTAACAAGAGCTCATTTTTCTTGTTGAAGATAAAGATGGAGAATGCCCGATGCAGGACGCCGTTTCCGGCGTGACAGTCGCTCTTGGGGCTGTGTCCGATCTCGCGATCCAGCTCGTCCACCAGAATGAGTTCTTCGCTGGAATTGGAGACGATCTCACTACGCGCCATCGAGATCGGCCCCAAGAGCGACTGGAACGGCCTGGAAGCCCGCCGCGCGAATCGCGTTGACGACGGCACTGGTATCGCCGTCGCACAACGCGATGATGGAACCGCCGCCGCCGCCGCCAGTCAGTTTCGCGCCGAGTGCGCCATTTTCCCGCGCTATATCGACCAACTGTTCCAACTCCGGGGTCGACACCTGCAGGGCATTGAGCATCCCATGACAAACATTCATGAGCTCACCCAACGTCGCGAGATCTTCGTCCTGAATGGCTTGCACGCCTCGCAGCGCCAGCGCGTCGATCTGATCGAAGATTCGCTCGTATAACTTTCTGTCCTGTCGCCATGCCTTATTGACCCGGCCCACCGTCTTGGCTGTCAGGCCCTCGTACCCCGTCATGCCCACAACCATCGGAATGGGTGTCTTGATATTCAGGGGTTCAACCAACGGCGGGCTCCCGGTCCGGAAGACCAGCGGCTTACCGTAGCAAGCCAACGTATTATCGATGCCGCTTGGGTTACCGTGTGCGAGTTTCTCGGCTTCAAAGGCCAGCTCATTAACGTCTGCGTCCGCTAGCCCGAGCTGATAATGCTTGTCCAAGGCCCTCAGAATCGCCACTGCCATCGCCGCGGAGCCGCCCAGCCCCATGCTGCGAGGCACTTCCGGGAACACTTCGATGCGCATCGCTTTCCCGCTCAGACCCAGCTTATCCAGCATGACTCCGGCCGGCCGTTCGAACGAGCGTCGCTCATTGGCGTTTGACGCGAGTTGAAACTCAACGCCCCAACGCGGAATCAGCAGGTGGATCCCTTCGTCGCAATCCTCGACCTGCGCTTTGATGGTCATCGGCACAGGGGCTGCGATCGCATGACGCCCGTATACCACGGCGTGCTCGCCCAGAATGACGACCTTCCCGTAACCCACGCCAAGCGCGGCATCCTCCTTGCCAAGATGAGGGGCAGACTGCCGCGATCCCCGCGGGTGCGTGAGCTCCGCGACAATCTCCTGAGCTTTCCATACCTTGATCTCGCCGCTCAGTATCAGCCGGTCGAGAACTTCGTCGAATATCTCCTGTGGCGCACCGGCGGCCGTTACGACACCGCGCGCGTGGAGTGTCATATGGCCCTTCTGTATGCCCTCGGTCGCCAGCGCCCGGATTGCCGCAAAATTCTGTGCCAGACCAGCCGCACCCATTACCCGCGCAAGCTCCGTCGCAGACTCTACGCCTAGCAGGCGCGTATTCAGGGCAGCCGTGGGATTCGATTCCACGGCGGTACCCACGATTCCTACTTTGATGGGCATCTCCAGGCTACCGCAGAGGTCCCCGTTCTCGTCGGCCGACCACTTCGTCAGGGACGTGTAGCGGCCGCTGCGGGCAGCGAATGCATGGGCACCTGCTTCGATCGCGCGCCAGTCGTTACCGGTGGCGATCGCTACCGGATCGATACCGTTCATGATGCCCTTGTTGTGCGTCGCAGCACGGTAAGGATCGACCTCAGCGAACTCCCCGGCCATGATGATGCCGTCGCGCGCCTCTTCGCCGCTATAGCCGCGGCCCACCAGCGCGTCGACCGGAATTCTGCAGCGCGCTCGAACAAGCGCGCGATCCGTGAGGTTCGATAGGATACGCAGGAATACCTCGCCTCCCGTGATCGTCTCGATCAACGGCGCGACGCCTTCGCACATCCCATTAACCAGGTTCGCGCCCATGGCGTCACATGTGTTGACCAGCAAGTGAACGACAAGCATCGGCTTGCCACTGGATGCGAGCGGATGAACGAACAACTCAAGATCCTGGGCACCGCCGCCGCGCGCGACCATATTCGGGTGCAGACTGTTGGCCAAGCCGATGATTTCCTGCCGTCGTTCTCTGAGCGCCGTCTTCGCCTGCTCGAGATCCGGCAGATTCACGACTTGAATCTGGCCGATCAGGATCGGGTCGGTGGCTTCCGTCTCGAACCCGCCACATTGGCCGATTAATTTCGATGCCGAACTCATCGCTGCGACGACAGACGGCTCTTCGATCGCCATCGGCACGATGTATTGCTTATCGTTGACACGGAGATTCATGCCCAAGCCTAATGGCAGACCCATCACGCCCACGACGTTCTCGATCATCTTGTCGGCGGACTCGAGGTCGAGCGTGTGCTTCCCCGTGGCTAGTGCACGGAAATCGCTTCCTGTCAGCAGACCGCGTTCGTTTACGGCTCTGACGCGTTCCTCGATGCTAAGCCGGTAGAACTCCGGGATTCTCGAACGATCGTCACTCACTCTGTTTGCTCCTCGACAGTCAGCCCGGCCGTCTCCACGTGGAAATCGACGACCCGGTATTTCACTCGGACGGCTTCCTTAAAGGCAGCCAACGCGTCCGGATCCGCCGAGAATGCGATACCCAGATCACCGCCGCCCGCGCCACTCACTTTGTAGGCGACACCGCACTGCTTGGCGTACCCAGCGACTTCATGATGTTCCCCGGTCATGATCTCCGCGCCGATACACTCTCCCAGGATCTCCAGGCGCTCCCCGTACGCCACTACCGCCGCAAGAAATTCATCGGCGTCGTTCTCACGGGCCGCGGCACATCCGTCCTCCGCGATGCGCTCAAGCGGTTGCAACTGCTCGGCCGCCTCGACCGGCCGAGAGGTCCGCCAATCGCCATAGGCCGCCACGAGATCCTGCGTGGAAGCCGAGCGACCCGTAAAGACAGTCGTGAATCCTACACTGTTAGGCAGCTGGACTGAACCAATCATGGGGCCCGACTCGGGTACGAGGCGATAGGTGAGGACACCGCCGAACAGGCTCGCCGCGACATCCAGGCCACTGCCCGAACCGCCTTGAAACGCTCGATGCAGACCAATCAAAGCGTCCAGGCTGGCCGCGTCAGAGGCGATGTGGCCCGTTCCCGTGTACGCCGACCAGGCGGCGGCCCAGGCTGTGAGCGCCGCTGCGCTGGAGCCGATACCGAGCTTCGCCCGGCCGTCGAAGAAGCCGCTGGAGTCGACGCTACCGCGCCAGGCAATCACACTGCCGGCGTCTTCCGCGCCGGTCAGCAGGTCGACAAGCGCCACGCCGCTCGGGGCCCCAACCGGGAACGTCATCTCTTCCGGCTCCGGCGCACAGATTCGCAGATGACAGCGCTCGCTCTCGCTCGGACCCAGTTCCGCCTGACAGTGGCGGTCGACCGCGAGCACGAGCGCCGGCGACCCCGTCAACACGGCATATTCACCCAGCACCACAAGCTTACCGGGGGCTGTCGCGCAGACTCTCACGGGCTAGAGGATCTCCACTCCCGGGCCAAGGCCGCTCACGATGACGTCCTCGACGCCGGGCAGCTCGCGAAGCGCGCCGACGACTGTGGGCCGAGCGCTGGGCTCACAGATCGCTTTGAGTTGGGGACCGGCATCGATCGTAAAAAAGACCGGCAAGCCAGTATCGCGCAGCGCCTTAACCGCCTGCATACATCGCAGCGTGGCCGGGTTCCAATAGACCAGCGGCGGTCTGTTCGCCATAGCCGCGGCATGCATCTTCAGGCAGCTGTGCTCCGCAATCTCTGCCAACGCGTCGAAGTCGTGCTTCAGGATGGCTTCACGACCGACACGGAGATCGCTCTCACTCGTCGCGATCCAAGCGTGATAATAAGGAGAAGTCGACGCGGAGCTTTCCATACCTGCTCGAGAGCCCACTTCCTTCTCGCCGCGCTCAGTGATCGCGATGACGACTTCGAGCGGCCAGGCGTCCGCGGCGAGCAAGGGTTCCGCGAAACTGTCACGGCCATCGGCCGCAGTCCCTGCATGCATTACAACGTAGCCGCCGAAAACAGAGCGCGCGGCCGAACCCGAGCCACGCCGGGCGACGATACTGAGCTCTCGAGGCGAGAGGTCGAGCTCAAGCGCGTGGGCAGCGGCCGCACTCAGGGCTGCAAAACCCGAAGCCGAGGATGCCAGGCCGGCCCCGGTCGGAAAATTATTGTCGCTGATTACACGGGCGTAAGCTTTGATGCCGGCGCGTTCCCGTAAGAGATCGAGGCAGCGCGATACGCGTTCGAGCTGTTCGGGCCGACTGTCGCCATCCAACACCAACGTGTCGGACGTAAGCCGTGCGTCAAATTCGACCTCCGTGTCCGACCAGAGGCTATCCAATGTGACCGATATCGAGCCAACCGCCGGGGTATTCAGCTCCGGGTCGGCTTTCCCCCAGTATTTAATGAGTGCGATATTGGCCCTGGCCCGAACCCGTGACTTCATACAGGTAGCCTACAGGTAGTGGTGCTCTTGAAACCAGCCGAGTGCGGCGGAAATGGCTTCTTCCGGCGGGCGGGGCCGATAGCCGAGTTCCCTGACCGCCTTGGCGCTGGAGAAATACATACGCTTGGCCGACATCCGTACGGCATCGACGCTCACGCGTGGTTCCGTGCCGGTCAATCTGGCCCAACCCTCGGACACGTAAGCGACGGGTGCGACAAACCAATGGGGCAGACGTAACTTGGGCGAAGACCTCCCCGTCCGCTCCGCAACCAGGCTCAGGATCTCCCGCAGGCTCAAGTCCGTGCCACCGAGTATGTAGCGTTGTCCCGGGGCTCCGGATTTTAGGGCAAGCAGGTGGCCGGCGGCGACATCGTCGACGTGCACGACATTGAGTCCCGTATCGACATAGGCCGGGATGCGGCCGGCAGCCGCGTCAAGAATGATTTTCCCGGTGGGAGTCGGCCTCGTGTCGCCCGGCCCGATCGGCGTGGAAGGATTCACGGTAACGACGGCCAGGCCGAGTTCGCGTGCGCGTTTACCCACGGCTTCCTCGGCCAGATACTTCGAGCGCTTGTAATGACCGATCATGTCCTCGACGGAAACCGGCGTCTCCTCATCGCCCGGCGCGCCGTCGGCATTCGATCCCAGTGTGGCAACACTCGACGTATAGACCAGCGTCTCCACGCCCGCGTGTGCCGCGGCTTCGATCACGTTCACTGAACCCTGGACATTCGTGGCATACATCGGCTCGGGGTCCGGCACCCAGAGTCGATAATCGGCGGCCACATGAAAGACAAATCGACAGCCCATCATGGCCGCATCCAGTGTCTCGGTGATCGTGATATCACCTTCGACGGCTTCGACGTCGGTCCCATCCAGATTACGCCGGTCACTCCCGGGGCGAACGAGGGCACGAACTCGCTGCCCGGCTGCTAACAACGCCCGGATTACGGCCGCGCCGACGAAGCCATTTGCCCCCGTCACGAGCGTGCTCATGCGCGTGCCCTGAGCGTGAGCAACGCCGGCAGCAAGACCAGCGTCGTGACGAGCGTGACAAGCATTCCCAGCGTCAGTAACTGTCCCATGCTGGCCATGCCGCGGTGGGAGACGAACGCGAGATTTCCGAAGCTGGCGATCGTCGTCAGGTTGCTCGCGAATACCGCGCGCGACGTACTCGTAGTGAGCAGACCACCGGCCGCCGGTGGCTCGGTGCGCATCCGGTGCACCATATGAATACCGTTATCCACCCCGACGCCCAACAACAGAGGCAAAGCAATGATATTGGCGAAGTTGAACTGTAGCCCTAGTGGCACGGTCAATGCGGCCGTCACCCCGGCGGCGAGAATGACGGGGACGATGACGAACACGCGGTCCGTGAGCCGCCGCAAAAACACCCAGAGAATGATGCTCACCATGAGAAGTGCGTAGGCAAAGGCCAGCTGAAAGGCGCGGACGACTGTTCGGCCCGCTTCATAGTGCACGACCGGTAGCCCGGTTGCCGTGCTGACCGTGGCTCGAACCGTCTCGACAAACCGCCCGGCGGCAACGTCGTCGCTGATATCCTGAGCGGGTGCAATCTCGATAAGCTCCGTGCCGTCGGCGGCCACCCAACGCGAGGTGAGTTCCTCGGGTAGGTCTTCGCGACCGAATTGCCCCGCCGTGAGTCCGGCGGCAAGTCTTTGCAACTGGCGAGGCAGTGTCGTCAGCAGTCCGGACTCCAATGCGAGCAGCCCCTCGCGTTGCTCGTCGGGAGTCCGTGTCGACGACGCGGCGAGAAATCGTTGCACGGACCGGGCGAGCCCAGTCGCGGCCGCGGTCGACGCGGGGCTCTCGGCCAGACGCGGGTTGAGTTCTTCCAACGCGCTTTGGAACTCGGCCGGATCCACGGCTGGACGCTCGAACTCCGCGAATCCCGGCCCCATGAGAAGATCGATGTCTTCGAGAAGCAAGAGCTTGCGTCGCTGATCGCCGGGCACCATGGCGTCCAGACTGCTGGCATCCTCGACGGTCGAGAGGGCCTCCAGCACGGTTATCCATTGATTCGCGACCGTGCCGTCGGGAGCCAGGGCGACCATGTGCAACGGTAACGCTTCGCCATCCGCCGCGAGTTCCTGCAGCGTACGCACAGACTCCGAGTTCGGATCGCGCAGGTTGACCGGATTTCGATCGAAACTCACCCTCGGCAACAAGACCGCCGCCGTGAGCGCCGTCACCAACGTCAGAGCGACTACCGTTCGCGGCCGTTCGATCAGCGGGCTCAGGAAGCGAGCACCCCACCACGGACGGGCCGCCGCGACACCGGCATCGGGAAGAAATTGCGCGAGCAGAGCAGGCAGAAGCGTCACGCTGACCAACAGGCTGATGAACATGCCGGTGCCGGAGATAAGCCCCAGCTCCGATACGCCGGAGAACGACGTCGGTATGAAAGCGTAGAACGCGGCGGCCGTCGTGACGGCACAAATAACGAGGGAAGATCCAACACCGGCCATGGTGTCGACTATCGCAGCATCCAGTTGTCGGCCATCTACTCTGATCTCCTCCAGGCGAAGACAGATATGCAATATGAAATCGACACCGAGGCCGACGTAAAGCACCGCGAACGCGACCGAGAGGAGATTGAGATGACCGACGGCCGCCGCGGCGAAAGCCGCCGTACCCGATAGCCCAACGACTAACGTCATGATGGAGATGGCGAGCGCTACGAATGATCGCAGCGCTACGTAGAGAACCAACGCAACCATCGTCAGCGCCAGCAGTCCTGCCAGGCCGGCGCCCCGAGTGACGCTCGATAGCTCCTCGTGTTCCATCGCGACCGTGCCGGTCACGCGGATCCGAACGCCCTCGGGCGCAGTCGCCTGCAGCCTGTCGACCAGCGTTCGAATCCCATCCATGGCCTCGGCTGCTGGACGAACGCTCGTAAAATCCTGTCGCGGCTGCAAGAGTACGAAGCGTCGGGCGGTCGCGACGGGCTCTCCCTGGAGCAGACTCTGCCAAGACAGCGTGTAGGGTCGAGCATCCGCCGCCGCGTCGAGCGCCGCGGCGACCTCACGGTAGAGGCGCCGCGCTTCGGCACCCTGGTCGCCCCGCTCGGCGAGCTCACCGATCATCTGCATGAGCTGGACTCCATCGTAGCGCTGCTGCAGCCGCCCTAACAACGGCTGCGCCGCTGCAAGACGGTCTGCCAGGGTCTCGAGCTCGGCGATGGAAAGATACATGAGCCCATAGCGCTCGAAGAATTCGCCACTGCCGGCGAGGAACACAGAGCGATAGAGTGCCGGCGATTGCCGCAGACCGTCAGCTACGGCCGTGGCGAGGTCGTCCGCGTGTTCGGGGATATCGGCATCGACGACGATCAGGATGTTGCGGTCCCGGGCCTCGAATCGCTCCCGATAGGCGATAAAATCCTGCCGCCAGGGCAGGTCGGGTGAGATCATGTCGGTCGTGTCGGTGTTGATCCTCAGGTTCTGCCCGGCGTAGAGCAGGCAGACTGCTCCCGCGGCCAGGCCGAGCACGATCGTGATTTTTCGATGGCGCAGGACCAGACGCACCCAGGTCGTTAACCCACTACGGATCCAGCCCGTCCCGGAATCGGGGACCATTAGTGGTCCAACAAGGGCATCACGCCCGGATTGAGGGCGGTTGAGGGTAGAGAAATCCCTGCGGAACGAGGACTTGCGCCGAATCCGTCAATGCCCTGCGCGCCTGCCGGTAGCGCCGGGACAACTTGAACAGACCCGGCCAGCATGCCGGCCGGAATGCGATCTCGAGCGCAGCGATCAGCCGCCGGTTGCCTGCCTCATCGACCCATCGTTCTACGCCTCGGGGCAGCGTGTCGGCCAGGGCGTCTACGACGACGCGCAACACGACGAACGGCTTGCCTGCACGGGCCGCCGCTTGACCCACGGCCGCCGACTCCATGTCCACCGCAATCGCTCCACTCGATTGCGCGACGTCCGCTTTGGCGGCACGCGTCGACAACACCTGTTGCGTGTCGAGAAGACTGCCGCCGTGGACAGCATACATCGGCTGTAAAGCGCGGCAGACTTCCATCCGCCACCGCGCGTCCGTCGCGAGTTCCTCGCCGTCGAGCGCCAGCACGTGCTGCGGGAGTAGTATCGCCCCGGGCGATAACTCGGGCACGAGCGCGCCCGCGACGCCCCACGAAACCAAGGCGGATGCCCCGGCAGACAACGCCGCGCTCGCTGCGTGGTGGGCGCGCTCGCGCCCGATACCGCACTGATAGACGCGAATCGGCGGCGTTGGAGAAGCCGTCAGCAGCGCATCGAGCGGCGCTCGTTCGACGGCGAGCGCGGCAATGACGGCTACGTTTGCTTCTGACTCCCGGTCTGCGCCCACTTCGGGACTACGGACGCCCGGCATCCAGCCCTTCCTGTGGCAGCGCACCAGGCTGAGCTTCCGCTGCAGAATCTGAAGTCTTCAATGGCAGGCCGGTAGCGGCAAGCGCAAACAGCAGACGCAACGCACGATCGCTGCCCAGTGTCAGGTTGGTGG
>JAZFYK010000106.1:0-3043 GCA_036443505.1 Gammaproteobacteria bacterium
GAGCGTGTCTGTCGACAACTTCGAGAATGGCAAGCAACGAACGTGCCACTCTTGAGAATCGCGGTCAACGTCGCTCCGGCCAACTTTCAGCAGGCCGATTTCCACCGCCACGTCGAGGCTACGCTCGGGCGGTACGGCATCCCGCCGGGACTCATCGAACTCGAGCTCACGGAAGGGTCATTGATGGAGAACACCGACAGTGTCCAGGACACGCTGAGAAAGCTGAAGCTGACAGGTGTTCGGCTGGCCATCGACGATTTCGGTACGGGCCACTCCTGCCTGAGTTATCTGCGCCAGTTTCCGATCGATGTGCTCAAGATCGACCGGAGCTTCGTCATGGATCTCGGGCGCAACGCGCACGGTACGGCGATCTGTGGGCTCGTTCTATCCATCGCGCGCAGCTTGAATCTGGAAGTCGTGGCGGAGGGCGTCGAGAACGAGACGCAGCTCGCCTTCCTGACGAAGTACCGCTGCGGGTCGGTGCAGGGCCAATACTTCAGCATGCCCGTGCGCCCGGAGGAGCTCCCGGCGATATTTGAGAGTCACGGCACCAAGGCGGCCAAGCACCCCGTTCGCGATCCACAAGTCACGGCAGCCGTGTCGGGTTAGTCAAGAGGACTACGATGACCGACGACACTAAACGCATTCGCATCGAGCAACAGCTCGTCATGGTCACCGCGGGCATCGGCACGTGGAGCTATGACATCACGACTGACAGCTTCTCCGGCGACGATCTCGCCAGACGGCTACTGGGGCTTGATCCGTCGCCTGAGGTCTTCAACCAGGAGTCGGTCCTGGCCCGGGTTCATCCGGAATCATCCGACGCCGTGCGGCAGTACCTCAACGGGATTAACGATGCCGCGGTCACGCACTCCATCTCTTTTCAGGCCATCAACTCGGACGGCGAAGATCAGTTCCTCACGGCGCGTGCGCGGCTCCTACCGGAGCTAGGCGACGGTGTCGGTCAGCTCGTCGGCGTCCTGATGGACGACACCGCTCATCAACTCCTGCAGAAGGAGCTGCGCCAGAACGAAGAATGGCTGCAGATGCTGGTCCATGGCGTCCCCCAGAGTTTTTTGTACATGGACCACAACCAGCGGATCGTCTTCTCGAACGAAGTCTTCCTGAAAAATACCGGTTGGGTCGGCAAGGACATTCGCGGCATGCATCTGTCTGAGATCCACGGCCCCGAGCTTTATGCCTCCCGGACGCAATACATCGACCAGGCACTCCGCGGTGAGACGGTTTCCTACGAAGCGGTGGGTCGCAAAGGGGACGGGATGGGATTCTTCCATCATGAGTTCAAACCGAACTTCGACGCCCAGGGAAACGTCGTCGGCATCTTCGCCACCGCGACGGACATCAGCGAGCGCCGTGACATCGAGGTGCAGCTCGAGTCCAAGCAGGTCGAGCTAGTTCATTCCAACCGCGACCTCGAGCAGTTCGCCTATGTCGCATCCCATGACCTGAAGGCGCCGCTGCGTGCCATCGATGTATTGGTTCAATGGCTGCGCGACGATCTCAAGGACTACGAGGGCGGCGACGTACACGAACACCTGGACCTACTCGGACAGCGAACGCAGCGGCTTGGCAAATTACTCGACGACCTGCTGGCTTTCTCGCGGGTCGGGCGCAAGGTCGGGGATCTCGTCGAGGTCGACTGCGCCGAGCTGATCCGAGACATGATCGAGTTTATGGGCAAACCGGAAAGTATCTCCATCGTGGCCAACGGAGATCTGCCGACCCTCACGACCTACTCCGCGCCGCTCGAACAGGTGTTTCGAAATCTCATCGGTAATGCGGTCAAACATCATCCAGGCCCGAAGGGAAAAGTCTCGATCGCCTGTGAGGAGGCAGAGGACCATTACGTGTTCTCGGTTGCGGACGACGGCGCCGGCATCCCGCCGGAGTACGCCGAGCGCGTCTTCCAGATGTTCCAGACGCTCAAACCCAGGGACGAAGTAGAGGGCAGCGGCATGGGACTCGCGATCGTCAACCGTATCGTCGAGTGGCAGGGCGGGCGCGTGTGGTTCGATCCTGGCCCCAATGGTCGGGGCACGGTCTTCAGTTTTCAGTGGCAGAAGTCCGCCCCGGACCGAGAAAGCACGCAGACAAAGGAGGAAGCGGTTCGCCGACAAGCCAAGTCGTAAGTGAGGAATTCCTGAATCGTACACACTGTGAATCCGATCACGCACTCAGCCCGGCAGATGTCACATTATGAGTAGATCACGCCGAAGACACGACGATATGGATGATGAGAACAAGCCCGACGTAACGGACGCGTCCGACTCGTACGAAGAACTCACGAACAGGCTCAAAGTGGGTGACGCAATCACTCTGTTAGAGCGAGAGACTGAGGAGCCCGATACGGCCGGGGGTACCACTCGGATAAGGTCCTACGCGTTCGCCAGGACTAGCTGGACGCAACGTGTATTACGTTGGTTTAGACTGGGGAAACGGCGTGCCGACTAGCCGAGAAGTCAATATTCTCGTCGTCGAAGATGACGAGATCGATGTGAAGGCGCTTCTGAGAGCGTTCAAGGAACTCAAAATAGCCAACCCGGTCACCGTCGCCAAGGATGGGATCGAGGGGTGGGAAGCGCTTCAAGACCTGGCTCGGCCTTACCTCCTTATCCTGGATATCAATATGCCGCGAATGAACGGCATCGAGTTACTGGAGAAGATTCGCGCCGACAAGAACTATCACGACTCGATCGTCTTCGTCTTGACGACATCGACGGATGACAAGGATAAGTTCGAGGCGTACAACCTCAACGTCGCGGGCTATATGCTGAAGTCGGATATGGGGGCGAGCTTCATCCGGGCGATCGAGCTGGTCGAACGGTACTGGAAGGTGATCGAGTTCCCCGGCACCGACTGACGACCGGTTACCTCTAGTCGTCGTCGCCGGTGATAAGCCGCGCGCCGCGCTGAAACGTCAGATAAGACCATAGCCACTGCAACGCCACGAGCGCGCGATTGCGCATGCCGATCAAGAAGAAGATATGCGCGCTTCCCCAGATCCACCACGCGAGCCAGCCTC
>JAZFYK010000107.1:0-5325 GCA_036443505.1 Gammaproteobacteria bacterium
TCAACAACATGTGGGCGCAGGCGATGTGCTCACAGACACGCGCGACGATCCTGACGGGACGCTACGGCTTCCGGACTGGCGAGGGCGGGCCCACGGGTGACGGCGACACGCAGGGCTACATTCCCCAGTCGCTGCCCGCGCCGGACGGCGTCATAGAGCTCGGCGGCATGGCTGGCGGCATGGCTGGCGGCATGGGCATGGGCGGAGGCATGGGCGACGGTGCGGCCGGAGGAATGCGTGCCTTCCCGGCGCTGGCCGCCGGCGGTGCTCGCTGGGGCATCTCGCTGGACGAGTTTACGCTGACACAGGCGCTGGCCACGCAGCCGGATATCCACTACGACAAGGCCGCTATCGGCAAATGGCACCTGGCGGATGTCCGTAACGGTTGGCAAGACCACCCGAATCTGGTCGGCTTCGATCACTTCTCGGGCCTGATTCGCTGCTGTGTCGAGAGCTATTTCAGTTGGGTGAAACTCGTAAACGGTGAGTTCTCGACGCAGACGGGATACGCGGTCAGCGACAAGGTCGACGATGCGATCGAATGGTATGACGACCGAGAGGGCAACGAAAATCCCTGGCTGTTGTGGCTGGCGTTCAACACGCCGCATAATCCGATCCACATGCCGCCCCGTGAGCTGCTCCAGTCGGATTTCTCCGATATCGGCCCGGACGATCTCGAGCGGGACCAGCCGCTTTTCTTCGATGCGATGATCGAAGCGATGGACACGGAGATCGGCCGCCTGCTCGATCACATCGGGCCCGACGTGTTGGCGAATACCTACGTTCTCTTCATCGGCGATAACGGCACAGGCAGCAACGTGGTCGATGAGCCGTTCGAGCAGGGTCGTGCCAAGGGCAGCGTCTACACCGGCGGGATAGCCGTGCCGTTTATCGTCACCGGGCCGGGAGTCCCCGAAGGACAGGCCTCCAACGCCCTGGTCAACTCGACCGATCTATTCGCGACGATACTGGACAGGGCCGGTATCGGCTTGGAGGATGCCGTCCCTGAGCACGTCGTGCTTGATTCGGTGAGTATGATGCCGTACTTCGCGGATCCCGGGCGGGACTCGATTCGCGAGACCATCTATGCTGATAACTTCACGACGACACTGGGTGTCAAGAGCGGTGAGTACACGATCCGCAACGCACAGTACAAATTCCTGGTCTATCGAGGCGTCGAGAGTTTCTTCGACCTCTCGGCGGATCCCTACGAGCACCACAATCTGTTGGAAGGCGGGCTAACCGCCGTGCAGCAGGCGCAATACGACCAGTTGAAGAAGCGCGTGAATGCGCTGCACGCGAGCGAACTCTAGCCCGCGTTCGATCGTTACAGGTAGGCGATGAGCCGGCCGGTGACGACGGCGCTCGTCCAGAACGCGAGCGCGGTCCCGGCGAGTATATAACCCAGTCGTGGTACAGCACCGGCGGCTTCCCAACTGGCGGCGTCGCGCTTCAGAATTTTCTGCGTGTGATACAGGTTGCCGATCCCGAGGATGATGAAGCTGATCTTCACAATGAACGGGATGCTCGTGACGTAGAAGCTTGCCTGAGCCACGAATAGCGACACGCCGGAGAAGACGTTCAGCCCGATGCCGATCCAGCCAATGGCCATGAGGTCGTGTAGCGAGGTATAGGGAATCGGCTTGAACAGCCCGAGAAGTCGAAGGTTGAGCGCAAACACGACGCCGACGATGATCGATAATCCGACCGCATGCATCGTTAGCATGAGCGGCCAGCCGGTCAATCCAGACACGATCCACTGGGAGTAGGCCGTATTCTCCAGCCAGCTTAGAATCCCCATAAACGCTCCCGATTCCTCACAGGACAAATAGTTCTATTGATCGTCATCGCGATCGTGACGATCCGCGATCGTATCGAGCCAATAAGCCGCGGCTCCGACAACGGCGAGGATGCCAAAGACAAAGAGGAAGGCGAGTGCTGCAAGGTTCTCCATTCTCTAGCCTCCGTCTCCATAGTAGGGCAGCAAGCGGCCGAAGATTAATACTCCAGCCCACGAGGCTATCGTGACCGTCGCCATCACTTTGGTTAATATCGACGCGTCGTCGCCCGCTTTCAGCGCCCACACGTCATCGAAGATCGTGAAATAGATAATGGCGACTCCGCCGATCATCAGGAAGATTATCTTCGGTGGGAAGCCGTCCATCGCGACGTAGCGGCCTGAATCGGCGATAAAGAAGAAGAAGCCCGTCACGATATTGACGAGGAGTCCCAGAGCGCCGAGCGGCAGCAGTCGATGCAGCGCACCGTAGGGCAGGTTCTTCGCGACGCCGAAGGCCCGCAGTGACACGAGTAACACGACGCCGAAGATCAACGCCATGCCGATGAAATGAGCAGCCTCCATCGCCGGCCAGGCCCAGATAACGCCCGTGATGGCATTCTCGACCGCCGCGGTCAGGCCTTCGCCTTGAACGGTTGCGATCTCGATAGCCCCGAGTTCCGGATGGTTGATGTGGCCGCCGATATTTCCGGTTCGTGTCATCTGGATCAAGGAGATGATCGCGCCGCCTAAGACAGCGATCAGGTTCCATTCAGGGGTGCGTGAAAACCGTCGTTCCTGCCACAGGGCGAGCCAGGCCAGGCAGCCGGTAATCCCGAGGAAAATAAACGCTAACAGGGCTGCATCCTGGTGAGCGGATATCACGTCGACGGGGATGCCCGCGTTTCCCTGGATTGCCCATTTGGCGGCAGCGCCACTGATGTAGGTCGGAATCGCCAGGAGACCCAACAGTAGGAAAAGTACGAGGCTGCTTCGTCTCAGGTCGTCGCTCTTGAGGTGGTAAGCGGTAAGGAACAGGCCCAGCGCGATAACCGTCCCGATCGACGGGAAATGATTCAGCAGTATGTGAAGATGCGGCCCAGTAGTCGGAATCAGATCCATAGGTGAGTCCATCGATGAAAGTCGCAAGCCGGCCACGCACTTTACAGCAGGGCCAGATTCAGTGCAATTCGACCTAGAATGTGCCGTCGATGAGCACGAACATCATCTTGCAAACGGTGTCCGAACGATTGCTCCAGGCATGGTTCGTGCCGCGCTGAATCACGGCGTCGCCCCGCTTGATCAACACTTCAGAGTCGTCGAGCACCATGACGATCTCGCCCTCGAGACACAGTGCGTAATCGATCGTCTCCGTACGATGCATCAGCGGGTGAGGCGGCTCGCCCTCGACCCCGACGTCCTCGGCGCCTATCGAGGCCCAGGCCGCTCTTGCTGCCTCGGGATCGATATCGTCGATCCAGTCTGTCTCCGGCGGGTAGTCGATGAGGCGAAATATAGAGCCGTGCTGTGGCGGCAGGAGCCTGATCGTTCGATCCGTGGTTTCCTCTGCGCCGAATACCTCGGCGGGACTCGCGTCGGTCTGCCAGAGATTGTGAATGGCGACGCCGGGCCGATTGTCGGGCCTGATCACGTTCGCGGCTTCGGCATCTGAGATAACCACGGCCTTGCCGTTCCGATCGTGTCCCGTAACCACTCTTCTCACGCCCATGTTGTTCTCCGACTATTGCTGGGGATCGTCGACTTCGATGCGTCACGCGACGCCTTACTCTCTGACGGCTTCGATGCGACTGGTGATATCGCTCAGGGCCTTGTCCAGCTGTTCCGTCTTATAGCTCGAAAACTTAAAGCTTCGTCGGATTTCGTCGGTGAGGGCACGCGCGGTCTCGATCTGGCGCAGTCTCAGATCGAAAGTCCGCGGAAGAGGATCGATGACACCTTCTTCGACGCGGTCCAGCTCGTTGTTAAAGAGATAGATCAGTCTTTTGGTCGTCTCGATAACGTCCAGCGCCGCGGCGGTGACGGACGCCGCGGCAACGGACGCGGCGGCAATGCGTATGCTGTAGAGGTCGGGATCCTGATAGATCGCGATCCCTTCGTCGAGCAGGCGCATCGCCTCCCGCGCGAGACGCGGCTGGAGTCCGGGGGCGTTCGCCCGAATACGCCAGTCAACCCTTAACCTGATCGCTTCCAGATACCACAGGTCAGTAGGTCGTGCCGTCGCGAACGAGTCTTCTAACTCGAAGACTCCCGGCCAGTCCTCTTCTCGGTCAGCCTTCCAGCCGTCGAGGACGGCTGCGACGGGACCGGATGCGCTTGCCGCAACCTCCATCACATAGTCCGGGGCGTCCCCTCGCGCCAGGTCGTCCAACCAGGGCTTCAACAGCGCGTACCGTGTCTGGTTGTTCTCGGGGTCGGCCAGTAGCGCGGACCGAAGCGGTTGTTGCGACTCGAGATTCTCCCCCTGCCGATCCAACCCCAGGCCGACAAGCAGCAGCGAGTCCGTTCGCCCCAGACGCTCGAGCGTGCCCGATAGCTCTACGGCGCGCTTCTTGAAGCCCAGGCGCTCGAGTCGGTCTGAGATATACGAGAACTCCAGATCGCCCGGAAAATCGTCGTGAATCCAGCTATCGCCTTGTAGCAGCGGATCGTAAGGGACGAAGAGATCAACTAGCTTGCTGAACGACAGCGTCGAGTCCCTCTCCATCGCCGCTACGGACTCAGTCGCGAGCCTGTTGAGGTCGTCGGTGAGCGGGCGTGCGCGAGCGGCGAATCGCCTGATGTTGGCCTGATCCATTGCCAGTGCGATCAGAAGATCTTCCACGGAGCCAATGCCGTTCTCGAGATAGTGCTGAGGATCGTCCCGGAGGGGCCTGCCGGTCCGGGCCAGCGTGCGTTCGATGTCGAGTGGTTCATCGGAGCCCAGGAAGTACAGGGTCTCGGGTTGCCATTGATAGACGCGTGCGTAAGCGTAGACGTCCAGCAGCGTAGCGCAGAGACTCCTCAGCAACGATTCAGTGACGAACTCGGTACTGATCCACTGTAAGAACACGCCACCCGGGTTCAGGTGCTCCCGTGTAAGCGCCATGAATTCGCGCGTATACAAATGCGACGCGCCGGCGGTCCAGGGGTGGGAGGGCTGCGAGACGATAGCGTCATACTTTCTTGCGGTCAGAGCGAGCGCACTCCGTGCGTCGTTTATGTAGACGTTGACCCGGTCATCCTTCAGCGGGTCGATTCGCCGCTCCGGTCCGATCAACCGATTGGCGTCGATGACTTTCGGCTCGAGTTCGATGACATCGATCGAGGCGACGGATGGAGGTATTCCCTCCACGGCGACGCCCGCGCCGAAGCCGACAATGAGCATGTCTCTCGTATCGGGACGTGCGAGAATCGGAAGAATCGAAAGTAGGCGCTGATTGCGCTGGTCGGGCGGGGCACCCGCGAGGTTCGCTGAAGCCTCCGGCAAACCGTTTGTGCGCAGATTCAGGTAGCCGTCTTCCTCGAGAATCACTACCGTCGCAGATCGA
>JAZFYK010000108.1:0-7985 GCA_036443505.1 Gammaproteobacteria bacterium
TGCGAACTCTCATCCGCCATCAGCCCGCCCGTTACCTCGATACGGTGGTTCAGCTCGCTGCTCTGGGTAAGGTCGAAGACGCTGCCGCAAGCGCCGCTGCGCGGATCGGCCGCCGCGTAGACCACTCTGGCGACCCGGGCGTGAACGAGGGCGCCCGCACACATCGGACAAGGCTCCAACGTGACATAGAGCGTCGTGTTCGGCAGCCGGTAGTTGCCGAGCGTGGCTCCTGCGGCGCGGAGGACGAGCATTTCGGCGTGGGCGCTCGGATCATGCCTCGCGATCGGCGCATTGCCCGATTCGGCGAGCACGTCGCCAGCCCCACCGACGAGTACCGCGCCCACCGGCACCTCGCCTTCTTCGGCGGCGCGGCGAGCGAACGTCAGCGCGCGCTCCATGTAACCGGTATCGCTAGGCAGTTGTCCCACGCCGGATCGCGCTCGCGCTAAACAGAACGGGTCATTCCCACTCGATGGTCGCCGGTGGCTTGGTCGAGATGTCGTAGGTCACGCGAGAGATGCCGGGGATCTCGTTGCTGATCCGGTTCGAGACTCGATCGAGGAACTCATACGGCAATCGCGCCCACCGAGCTGTCATGAAGTCGACAGTCTCCACGGCTCTTAGCGCGATGACAAAATCGTAACGCCGCTCATCGCCCATCACGCCGACAGACTTGACGGGTAAGAACACGGCGAAGGCCTGGCTTACTTGATCGTATAAGCCTTCCTCTCGCAACTCGCCGATGAAGATGTCGTCCGCCCGGCGCAGAAGATCCGCATACTCTTTCTTCACGGCACCGAGGATGCGCACACCGAGGCCAGGCCCCGGAAACGGATGGCGCCCCACCAACTCATGGGGCAACCCCAACGCCGTACCGATCTTCCTGACTTCGTCTTTGAAGAGATCGCGTAGCGGTTCCACGAGCTTCAGCTTCATCCGCTCGGGCAAGCCGCCGACGTTGTGGTGCGATTTGATCACATGGGCCTTGCCGGTGGCCGCGCCGGCCGACTCGATGACATCCGGGTAGATCGTCCCTTGCGCGAGCCACTTCACGTCCCGCAGCTTCTCGGCTTCACGCTCGAAGATTTGGATGAATGTCTTGCCGATAATCTTGCGCTTCTCCTCCGGGTCGGCCACCCCTTCCAGCGCGGTGAGGAATTCTTCTTCGGCATCGACGCGCACGACCTGGACGCCGAGATGTTCATGAAACGTGGCCATGACCTGGTCGCCTTCATTCAGCCGCAGCAGGCCGTTATCGACGAAGACACAGATCAGCTGGTTACCGATCGCCTCGTGCAAGAGAGCCGCGACGACCGAGGAGTCTACGCCGCCCGACAATCCCAAGAGCACGCGTTGCGACCCGACTTCCGCCCGGACGCGATCGATGTGCGCGGCGATAATATTCTCGGCGATCCAGTCACTCCGGCAGCCACAAACACCATGCACGAACTGCTCGATGATCTGCTGGCCGTTCTCCGTGTGCGTGACCTCCGGATGAAATTGCAGCCCATAGATATGCCGTTCCGTGTCGGCCATGCCCGCCAGGGGCGCGTTCGCGGAGCTCGCGATGGCCTCAAAGCCCGTCGGTAACTGCTCCACCCGATCGCCATGGCTCATCCAGACCTTGAGTGCATCTCCCGAGGTCGCCAGGCCGCCCAATAGCCTGTCACCCCCCGTCAGAGTGACTTCTGCGTAACCGAATTCGCGATGACCCGCAGGCTTGACCCGACCACCCAGCTTCGCGGCGAGCGCCTGCATTCCGTAACAGATCCCGAGCACGGGCGTGCCCATCTCGATGACCGCGTCGCTGATTTGCGGCGCATCCTCGCCGACGACCGATTCGGGGCCACCGGACAGAATAATGCCCGAGGCCTGGAACGCCCTGAGCGCTTCCGCGGGCATATCATAGGGATGAATCTCACTGTAAACGCCCGCCTCGCGTACTCGGCGCGCGATGAGATGCGTGTACTGCGAACCGAAATCCAGAATCAGGATACGGGCAGCGTCGGGGGTCGGTGACTCCTCGGCGCGAAGTTCGGCTTCCACTCGGCTACTCCGCCGTGCGGTAATTCGGCGGCTCCCTGGTGATCGTTACGTCGTGGACGTGGCTCTCCTTGCGGCCGGCCCCGGTAATCCGGACAAACGACGGCTTGGAGCGCAGTTCGTCCATATCGCGGCTCCCCGTATAACCCATCGCAGCCTGCAGTCCGCCGATCAACTGCTGAACGATCGCAGTCAGGCTGCCTTTATAGGGAACCCTGCCCTCGATTCCCTCGGGAACCAGCTTCTCCAACTCCTCGCTGGCATCCTGGAAATACCGGTCCGAGGAACCGTTGCGCTGCGACATCGCACCCAGGGATCCCATGCCACGATAGGACTTGTAGGAACGACCCTGATAAAGCTCCACTTCCCCGGGAGACTCCTCGGTGCCCGCGAAAAGGCTACCGATCATCGTGCAGTGGGCGCCGGCGACAATGGCTTTGGCGATGTCTCCCGAGAACCGGATGCCCCCATCGGAGATAACGGGCACGTCGGTTCCGGCGAGCGCTTCGGCGACCTCGGCGACCGCAGAGATCTGCGGAACGCCCACGCCGGCAACGAGCCGTGTCGTGCAGATGGAACCGGGACCGACGCCGACTTTTACGCCGTCGGCACCGGCCTCGACCAGCGCCTGGGCGGCGTCGGCCGTGACGATGTTACCGGCGATGAGTTGCACGTCCGGGTGCTCGCGTTTTATTTGGGCGACTCGATCCAGCACGCTGCGCGAATGACCGTGAGCGGTGTCCACGACGAGCACATCCACGTTGGCTCCCAATAGAGCGGCCACGCGTTCTGGCGTATCGACGCCCGTGCCGACCGCAGCGCCCACGCGCAACGCTCCGAGCTCATCTTTCGAGGCCCGCGGATAGTCGGTCGCTTTCTGGAAGTCCTTGGCAGTGATCATGCCCCGAAGTAGGAAGTCATCGTCAACGACGAGGACTTTCTCGATCCGGTGGCGATGCAACAATGCCAGCACTTCATCTTTGTCTGCGCCCTCGCGCACCGTCACGAGCCGCTCCTTCGGCGTCATGACCGACGACACCGGCGCCTCGAGTTGCGTTTCGAAGCGCAGATCCCGGTGAGTGACGATGCCGACGAGTTCGGAGCCTTCAACGACCGGCACGCCGGAGATGTTATTAGCCTGAGTGAGTGCATTCACTTCGCGGATGGAGGCATTCGGCGACACGGTGATCGGAGCACTGATCACGCCGCTTTCGAATTTCTTTACGCGGAGGACCTGGCGGGCCTGCTCCTCGGGTGACATGTTCTTGTGGATGATGCCGATCCCACCCTCCTGAGCGAGCGTGATCGCCAGCCGGGCTTCGGTCACGGTATCCATCGCGGCGGAGACGATCGGAATATTGAGGGTCAGTGACCGGGTCAGGCGAGTCACGAGATCGACTTCCCGGGGCAGGATGTCGGAATAGGCGGGCCGCAGCATGACGTCGTCGAAGGTCAGCGCTTCGTGAGTGATCCGCATAGGCAGCTCCGGACGCGTCGCGTGAATGTAAACGGTCCATTTTACGCTCCTGCCGCCGACATTGCATGTGATTTGGCAACGTATACTGCGGCGATGGACAATCTCGAGCTACCCCTGGCCGAGGAGCGCGACGTCTTCTCGGTTTCCTCGCTTAACCGGGAAGCCCGGCGTTTGATCGAGGGCAAATTCGGCGTGATCTGGGTCGAGGGGGAGATCTCCAATCTAGCCCGCCCTTCCTCGGGTCACCTGTACTGGAGCCTCAAGGATGACAGCGCACAGGTCCGGTGCGCGATGTTCCGCCAGTCGAATCGCCTGTTGAAATTCTCGCCGGAGAACGGTCAACAGGTGCTCGCGCGTGGCCGCGTCAGTCTCTACGAGGCGAGAGGCGAGTTCCAGTTGATTCTGGAGTATGTGGAGCCAATCGGTGAAGGCCTGCTGCGGCGACGTTTTGAAGAACTGAAACGCAAGCTAGCGGCTGAAGGGTTGTTTGCCCCCGAACGAAAAAAACCGCTGCCGGTATTGCCGCAGCGAATCGGTGTGATCACGTCCCCGAGCGGTGCCGCGGTCAGAGATGTGGTGACGATACTCCGCAGACGCTTCCCGGCCGTGCCGGTCCTGGTCTACCCGACCGCGGTTCAGGGTGAGCGAGCCGCCACTGAGATCGCCCGGGCGCTCGAGCTCGCGGATCGGCGAGGCGACTGCGATCTGCTGATCCTCACGCGCGGCGGTGGCTCGCTCGAGGATCTGTGGCCGTTCAATGAGGAGATCGTCGCCCGGGCGCTGGACGCCATGACTACGCCGGTCATCTCGGGTGTTGGTCATGAGGTGGACTTCACGATCGCGGACTTCGTCGCCGATGTGCGGGCGCCGACACCGTCGGGAGCTGCCGAGCTGGCGGTACCGGAACAGGCCGAGTGGCTCGAATCGGTTGGCCTCTTCGCGCGGCGATTGTCGCGCGCCGCCGCGCAGCAACTCGCCGGCGTTCGCGGTTTCCTGGACGGCCTGGCCCATCGGCTCAATCGCAGCCACCCGGGCATCCAGTTACGTGAGTCCAATCAGCGCCTAGATGATCTGGAATTTCGGCTCGGGCTGAGCTGGCAGCGGTTGCTGGGTGAGCGCCGCTCGCGACTCGCCGAACTCACGGCGGCCCTGCGCGGCGCTACGCCCCGGCGGCAGCTCGCGGGTCTGAAAGAGCGCTGCCGGTGGAACGGCCGTGGCTTGGAACGCGCGATGGTCGAGCTCATCGGTCATCGACAGGCCCGGCTGGAGCTTGCGGCACGCGCGCTTCAAGCCGTCAGCCCGCTCGCTACGCTGGACCGGGGTTATGCCATCGTGTCGAGACAGGTAGACGGCGGCGTTGTAACGGACGCAGCCACCGTTGCGCCCGGCGCCGGCATCGAAGTCCGCCTCGCGCGAGGCGAACTCAGTGCCACGGTCGACGAAACCCGGCCTGACGACGACCCGCAGACGAAGAGGTAGGAGCGGCCGCCTGGCCGCGATTATCTGCAGCGAAATATCGCGACGAGGCCGTCGCTCCTACTTAAAGAAGCGGGCGATAGTCGGCCTGAACCGATCCATATCGACGAGGAAGGAATCGTGCCCCTGGATCGACTCGAGCTCGACGTACTCGAGGTCCCGGCCCGCGACCGACAGCTGCTCCGCCAGCTCGTGTTGCTGTTGCTGCGGGAATAGAAAATCGGTCTTAACGCCGATAATCATGATGCGCGGTGCCTCGATCTTCGCCAGTCCCGCCTCCACCGACGCGCCGTGATCGGCGACGTCGAACAGGTCGCTCGCGCGGGACAGGTACAGATAGCAGTTCGGATCGAACTGCCCCGTAAATTTATTCGCGTGATGATCGAGATACGCCTCGATTTCGAAGTCTATGCAGAACGGGTCATCGGGCTCACACTCTTCCGAGGCTCGCTCCCTGCCAAAACGCCCCCACCATTCCTCGGCGGAACGGTAGGTGATCATTCCGAGTTTGCGCGCAAGCCGCATGCCGGTCAGCGGCATCGTGTCCGCGTCATAATTGCCGGACTGCCAGTTCGGATCGCGCCGAATAATCTCCCGTTGCAACGACCGCAGCGCCGTCGCAAAAGCCAATGAGCGCGATCCCGAGGAAATCACGACGAGGCCGTCAGATGTCCCGGGGAAGAGAATCTCGAAGGCGAGCGCACTCATGCCGCCCATCGACGGGCCGAGGATGGCATGCACGTGCTCTACGCCGAGATGCTGCAGGACCTCCCAGCCGCCCCGCGCCACGTCCTCGAGCGAGAGGACCGGGAATGCGAGCCGATAGGGCTTCCCCGTTTCGGCATTGACCGACGCGGCACCGGTAGAGCCAAAGCAACTGCCTAGAGAGTTAACGCAGATGATGAAATACCGACGCGTGTCGATCGAGCGACCCGGGCCGATCATCTCCTCCCACCAGCCTGGCGACGGGTCCTCGGGAGAAGAGGCCGCATGGGCAGAAGGCGAGAGCCCGGTGAAGATCAGCACGGCGTTGTCGCGGCGATTGTTGAGTTCGCCCCAGGTCTCGTAAGCAATCGTCGGGCGCACGAGCCGGCCGCCACGGTGCATCGGCAACTCACCTTCCAACGTCAAGTGTTGACGGGCACTGCTCACAGCTCAGGCCTTTGACCAAATCCCGACGCAGTGTAAACCGATTAGCAGCGCAGCTAGTAACTTCTCGTCATTAGAATAGACCTCGAAGAATCGCGACGAGGCCGTCGCTCCTACATTGTGCGCACGACCGCCACCGTCGTAGGAGCGGCCGCCTGGCCGCGATAGAATCTCGCGACGAGGCCGTCGCTCCCACACACTCCGATCTACGGTCCTTCTTAGATCAGTTGCGGCGAGTGTGACGAATCACGCGTTGTCGTCGCTTCACCTGCCGGCGAGTGGGTATATTGCGCTTACCCGCGTACGGGTTGTCACCGCTCTTGAACTCCAGCCTGAGCGGGGCGCCCTCGAGCTTCAGCTCGCGTCGAAATAAATTGATCAGGTAGCGCCGATAGTGGCCCGGCAGACGCTCGGCCCGATTACCGTGGATCACGACGATAGGAGGATGCCGCCCCCCTTGATGTGCATACCGCAATCGGATTCGCCGGCCTGTCACGAGCGGCGGCGGGTGGGCAATCATCGCGCGCTCCAGGATCGCGTTGAGTCGCGGCGTCGGGAGGTCCCGGCCGCCGGCGGCATAGGCGTCCAATGCGGCGGCAATGACGTCATCGATACCGCTACCGTGTAACGCAGAAAGACGTGTGATGCGAGCGAACGCGACGAACTCCAGCTTGCGATCGATCTGAGCGTCGACCTGGCGTCGCTGTCCGGGCTCGAGGTTATCCCACTTGTTGACGCCGATCGTGATCGCGCGACCGCGTTCCACGACCAGGCCGATCAGGTGCGAATCCTGGTCGGTGATTCCCTCCCGCGCGTCCACCAAGACGATGACGACGCCCGCATCCTCGATCGCGCGGAGGCTCTGTACCACACTGAATTTTTCAATGGTTTCGTTGACCCTCGCGCGGCGTCTGATGCCCGCGGTATCGATCAGCACGAAGTTCTGGTCATCACGCTCGCAGGGCACGAGGACGCTGTCGCGGGTTGTCCCGGGCTCAGCCGAAGTCACGAGTCGAGCGGAACCCAGCAGCCGGTTGATCAATGTCGATTTGCCGACGTTGGGCCGACCGATGACGGCGACATGGGGGCCGCTTTGCGACTCATCGAGGTCGCCGGCATCGGCGGCATCGAATGGCACGAGCACACGTGTCATGAGTTCGCCGAGCCGGCGACCGTGCAAAGCCGCGATACTGACCGGGGCACCCAACCCCAAGCTGTGGAACTCCGCCTCGGCGAGCTCGGGGGCCAAGCCCTCGGATTTATTCACGGCTATGGTCACCGGCTTGTTGGTACTGCGAAGCTGCTCGGCAACGCGCTCGTCGGCGGCGGTCAGTCCCTCTTTATAGTCGACGACGAAGACGACGGCGTCGGCTTCATCCAGCGCGATTTCGGTCTGCCGGGCCGCTAAAGCGCTCAGCTCGCCGGCCTCATCGCCGACGCCGCCCGTGTCCACGACGAGAAAGCGCTGGCCATCGTGATTGCCGAAGCCGTAACGCCGGTCGCGCGTGAGCCCCGGGATATCTGCGACGAGCGCGTCCCTTGATCGGGTTAATTGATTGAAGAGGGTGGATTTGCCGACGTTGGGCCGTCCAACCAGAGCGACTGCGGGTAGCATGACGACATCAACCCGGGATCAGCCCGCGTCGTCGTCGACCACGATCGTAAACGCCGTGAGCGTGCCGTCTTCGGACTGAGTAAACAGATTCTGCCCAACGACCAGCGGAGCCGCGGCGATGCGCTGCGATGAGGCTCGCTCTCTCGCCAGGAAGCTGCCGTCGTCGGGATCCAGCCAATGCACATAGCCCTCCAGATCGCCAACGACGACGGTACGACCGAAACG
>JAZFYK010000109.1:0-2026 GCA_036443505.1 Gammaproteobacteria bacterium
TTTTCAGGACATCGGCCATAAAGACGATGACGTCATCGCCGACTGCGTGGCCGTGGGTATCGTTCACGGCCTTAAAGTGATCGATGTCCACCATGATGCAGGACAGCGCGTTATCGTCGGTCTTGGACTCATCGAAGAGCTTATCGTAGCGGTCGAAGAACGCACGACGATTCAGACAAGTGGTCAATGGGTCGCGGGTCGCAAGGAACCGCAGTTCCACATTCTGTCGATTAACCTCATCGGTCGATACTTCGAGTTTCTGAAGCGTCCGCTTAAGGTCCGAAGTCCTCTTCTCGATAGCGGTCACATCGTCGAAGGTTGCCAACGCACCACGAGCCTTACCGGCTCCATCCAGAATCGGAGCGCCGTTGACTCTAAACGTCTTCAGCGCCCCCGAGGGTACCTGCATGAGCAGGGGTACGCCTTTCTCGCTGACACCCTGCCGCATCGCTCTCAGCCACGGCAGGTTCTCCGCGTTGTCGCCCGCCCTCATGGTCCGCCAGTCGAGGCTCGATGCTTTCTTGCCGACCAATGATTGGGCAGACTTCCCAACCAGTGTGGCGAAAGGTTCATTTGCGAGGATGATGTTCTCTTCCTCGTCCATGATCAGAACGCCTTCGGCAAGTGAGTTGAAGGCACCTTTCACGCGCTCGGGGATTACCCCGGATGGATCCAGCTCCTTCAGACCACGCCTTAACAGTAGGTAGAAACCGAACCCACCCACGAGAATCATGAACGCGAGGAGTCCGACCACCGAGTTCCGCATCGAGGTCAGGTTAAAGCCCGTCTCCAACGGGACGAAACTGAACTCGACTGAACCCCACTGCCGGTCGCTCGCGAACAGCGGCGTCTGTACATGAGTCGGCGTCGATATTCCGTCCGCGCGTTCTACCCAGTGGCCATCGTGATCACCGGCAGACACGACCAGGTCCCGATTTGTCCTGCGTATCGCAG
Source organism: Gammaproteobacteria bacterium (assembly GCA_036443505.1). Taxonomy (GTDB): domain Bacteria; phylum Pseudomonadota; class Gammaproteobacteria; order Steroidobacterales; family Rariloculaceae; genus SMWC01. Next base: position 955 of record JAZFYK010000109.1, read on the forward strand.
CGGACAGGACCTCATCGTTATGCTCGACGACCGTACTGAGCGTTACTTGCAGTGTCCGATAATCGTTCTGGGAAGCTGCCCAGGAAAGCTGGGTCGCGAGCGACCTAACGATCTTCTGCCGCGCATCCATCGAAATGCCTGTTTGATCCGGCAGGATACCTAAGAGCTGGGCGGTCAACAGCAAGCATGCGGTCAGCGAGATCAGCCCGATCGTAAGACGAGCCGTGGGCGATAGCGTTCGGCCTAGCATTTCGACTTACTCTTCTTGGTCAGTCTGTCGGTCTTGCTCTGACGTAGAGAACATGTCTTCCAGGTGGCGCTCCCGAAGCATCTGAGTCCTCATATGCTCCGGCACGATCTCTCCGTCATCATCGCCGTCGCGCTCTTCCTCATCGTCTTTCTTGCGCCGCCGCCCCATCAACATGGGCAGCGGATCGAAGCCCTTCCACATCGGTGTGCTACTTAGGAGAGTAGCGGCCAACGTGCCGCCACGCAGGATCCAGCTCACAATTCCGACACTTAGTACGGCGCCGAGGCCTGTACTTATTTGGACCACAATCAAACTGTCGATGTCATCATCGGCAGGCTCAAGCCCGCTCATCCCCCGGCGCAGAGCGTCGAGAGCCTGGGCGAGACTCGCGGGATCCAGGCTGGCGAGCTCGAAGCCATCCAGCGCAGAACCCCCCACCGTGTTGAGCGTCTGGCTGTATAGGGCTAGGGCTTTCGATCTCATGATATCGGCGCCGGAGTCATCCACCTCGCCACCGACGAGAAGCAGAAGGTCCGCCCCCTCGTCCCACTCCGGCACATTCAGACTGCCGAGCTGATTATCCGGAGTCACGAGCAGACTGACGGTCGGCGTAGACGCGGCCGAAGGATAACTGGCCGCTTCGGGCTCCTCTTCCGTCCATGCGTTCTCGTCGACAGGCTCGATCACGATTTCGCCACCGTTGCCTCCTCCGATGCCGAACGCGCCCTCGTCGGGTGTAGTCACGTCAATCACGACGAGTCCAGTCGCCTGCGCACCGCTCGGATCGGAAACCGTATAGGTAAAGCTGTCGAGCCCGACGAA
>JAZFYK010000110.1:0-2958 GCA_036443505.1 Gammaproteobacteria bacterium
CCGAGTTCAACTGGCGGAATCCACACGTCTATTTCACCGTCGAAACCACGGACGAGCGCGGGGATCAGGTCGAGTGGGCACTACAAATGGGTTCGACGATCACCGTTACACGCATGGGCTGGAATCGCGAATCGCTGTCGATCGGGGACCGGGTCACGGTCGGGGCGCATCCCGCACAGAACGGGCGACCGTATGCGTTACTGAACTCGATCGAGAAGGAAGGCGGAATTGTTCTGCCGACAGCATTCTTTAGTACTTCCGGGGAACCACGTTTGGCAGCGCCGGAAGTTACCGCCAGCACATCGACCCTGGACGGCCGATGGATGGCGGACGCTTCAAAGCTCGTCAGCTACCCTGGCGGCTTCGACGGTTTTTTCAGGGCTCAGCTCAGCTTCACCGAGAAGGGGAAGGGCGCCCAGGCTGCATATAATGAGCTTTCCGATGAGAACCCTGAATCAACGTGCGTCGGCCGGCCGACACCAGGCATGATCATCTCCACGGGCCTCTATCCACTCGAGATCCAGGTTGACGAAGAAGAAGAGATCATCGTGATTCGAAGCGAGTTTTTCGACGAGGAGCGAACAGTCTATATGGACGGCCGAGGGCATCCTCCCGAGGACGGCGAGCGCATCCTCACGGGCCACTCAATTGGCCGGTGGGAGGGAGATGTCCTGGTCGTGGACACCAGGAACTTTGCGGATCATCGGTCGCCTTACCAGATCGGCGTTCCCTCCGGTGCTCAGAAACACGTCGTCGAGCGATATCGGCTGACCGAAGATGGCACGCGGATCGTCGTCGAGTTCATGCTCGAAGACCCTGAGTACATTGCGCAGCCAATGACACATACCAGAGAATTGATATATTCCCCGCACATGGAGATGTCTCGATTCGACTGCGATGCGGAATCAACGAGACGGTTCGTGCCTCAATCTGGCTGAATCGACAGTTGGCTATAGAGATCTAATTCGCGATTCTTTTGGTCGCGTCGCTCATGAGCATAGTCCCGGCGAGTGCTGCGGACGTCCGCTTTCTGGCCGTAAACCGGCATCCGTTATACTCGGAGTGCTGAGACTAATAAGTTGAGGGGATACAGGAGCTTCATATCATGATTAGAACATCCCGGTGGCTGTTGGCAGGCCTTTGTATTGCCACTTTTGCGACCGCCGCGGCGCAGGAGACGGAGTATCGTGAGGCGCTACGAGTGGAGATCGAGCAACTCCGGGAAACCGATACACTCAGCATCGGCGGAGTGGATATCGCCTCAGGCGACCTTCTGGCCGAGATTTACGAGCGGCGTAATTTCTCCCCGGCCTGGTCGTACGACAAGATCGGCGGTCTGATCACCGCGTTCAAGGGCGCGTTCGCTGACGGACTGGACCCTGCCGACTACCATCTCGAGAGGCTTGAGTACGTCAACGGGGAACTCAATGCCGGACGCATCGCCACCCCCACGGAGCGGGCGGCGCTCGACCTGATGCTGACCGACAGCCTGATTCGTTGGGGATACCACCAACGCTTTGGCAAGGTGAATCCCGAGAGTCTCGATTCCAGCTGGAACTTTCGGCGCGAACTCAACGGCCGGGATCCGGCAACCGTCATCCAGGAGGCGATCGACTCGCCGACGCCGACTCAACATATTGCCTCTCTAATACCTCGCGGGTGGGTCTACACACAACTCCAGGCCGGTCTCGCTGAGCACCGGCAACTCGCGGCGGCGGGAGGCTGGCCATCGGTCCCCGAGGGTCCCACGCTGAGACCAGGTGCGGTCGACGATCGCCTGGAGACTCTGGCTCGACGCCTGGCAATTACGGGCGACATCCAGGGGCTTGAGGGACTCGCAGCGCCCACGGTCTACGATGAGTTACTGCAGGATGGCGTACGCAGATTTCAGTCACGACATGGGTTGGATGCCGATGGGATCGTAGGCCCGGCTACCCTCAGGGCGTTGAATGTACCGGTCGAGCAGAGAATCGATCAACTGCGGCTGAATCTGGAGCGTACTCGCTGGGTGTTTGAAGACATCGAGGAGGACTTCGTACTCGTTAATATCGCCGGCTTCAGAGCCTATGTGGTTCACGACCGGGAAATCGTTTGGGAGACCAAGGTGCAGGTCGGTCGACCGTATCATCAGTCGCCCGTGTTTCGCGACGAGATAAAGTACGTTGTATTCAATCCGACCTGGACCGTACCGTACAGCATCGCGACGAGAGAGATGCTGCCACGGATCAAGAGCGATCCACAGTATTTTCAGACGCGCGAATTCGACATAAAGAACCGGGACGGACAACTCGTCGATCCGGAGACCATCGACTGGGCAGAGGTCTCACCGCGAAGTTTCGGTTACACGTTTGTGCAACGGCCCGGGCCCAATAATGCGCTGGGTCGTGTCAAGTTCATCTTTCCAAACGAACATGCCGTCTATCTGCACGACACTCCGAGCAAGCCACTATTCGACGTGGCAGAACGTGCCTTCAGTCATGGCTGTATCCGCGTAGAGAATCCGTTCGACCTTGCCGAGATACTTCTCGGATCTGACGACTGGGGTCGCGAGCAGATTGACGCAACTATCGAGAGCAGGGAGACGAAGACAGTATTCCTGGCGGAGCCGCTGCCCGTACTGATTCTTTACTGGACAGCCGAGGTCGACCCGGATGGTCTTGTCCATTTCTATAACGACGTGTACGAGCGTGACCAGCGAATCGCCTCAGCGCTTGACGCACCCTTTACGATCGAACTACCGGAGATCTAGAAACGTAGCGCTAACTTCGCGTTCATCTCACGGTGAGCAGACAAAGCAGGTCGTTCTGCTGGTCGTGTATTAGTACCTCTACAGTCCACGACTGGCGAACTCGACCAACGGCCGGCGGGCACCCCAAGCTACGAGCAAGCAGAGGAAACCAATGACGACCACGTGCGTGGTCTGACTATAGGCGCCATTGGCCATAAATAGAGAGAAGG
>JAZFYK010000111.1:0-2081 GCA_036443505.1 Gammaproteobacteria bacterium
GGCGCGAGCTCCTGCAAGGTCGCCGCGCTTCGCCGGACCAGCGGTTCGGGATCGGCCAGAAGGTCCTCCACGGCATCCGCTTGGGCGGGGCCATAGCGGCGCAGCAGGTCCAGTGCCGTCGCGCGGACGATTGCCGGCCGGCCGCTCATGCGCGCCAGCGCAATTAACCCCTTAGGCGCATCGGGATCGCCGGCCCGGCCGGCGGCGAGCACTTCCGAAAAATGCGGCCGTCCCGAGCGGCCTTCGGGATACCACGCGCGAACCTTGTCGGCAGCCCAAACGTCGGACTTGCCGTCGTGGCACAGGGTGCAGGCGTTCGGCGTATCGAGCCGCACCGACAGGTCCGGCCGTGGCACACGGAAGCTGTGATCGCGGCGTGGGTCCACCCCCATGTATGTCCGCGACGGCATGTGGCAGTTCGCGCATTTGGCGCCTTCGCTGCCTTCTCGGTGATAGTTGTGGGCAGGCGAGTCAAAAAGACCCAGCTTCAGGGTGGGAAAGCGCGGGTTACCCTCTGGATTATGGCATTGGGTGCAGAGCGCGTTGCCTTCGGCCCGGGTGCCAAGCCCATGCGGTTCGTGGCAATCACTACAGCGCACGCCCTGCGCATGCATCTTGCTCTGCAGGAACGAGCCGTAGACGTAGACCTCGTCCTGTATCGAGCCGTCGGCGTGATAGAGGCCCGGGCGTAACAGTGCGAGCCTGTATGCATCGTTGAACACGGTCCCGGGCATAGGGTTGCTGTCGAACAGCGGCTCCCGACGGGCGTGGCAACCGGCACACTGCTGGATCTCAGTCTCAGGCTTGCCGGAGGAAAAACCGATCGTGAAGCCTTTCTCGGTCAAATCCTGCCATCGCGCGGTATCGTAAGAGCCCGGCGCCTCGGCCCAGGCGACATGGGCTTCGCCCGGTCCGTGGCAGGCCTCGCAGCCCACGCCGATCTCGCTCTGGACGCTTGAATAGGTCCGGGCCCTTGCATCGTAGTTCTTTGCGTAGCCTGTCGCGTGACACTCGGCACAGCGCGCGTTCCAGTTCTTGTAGGGTCCGGTCCAGTGGAGCCCATCGCCGCCCTGCAGATCTTGGTCGGGATAGAGGTGATACCAACGCCGGCGGGTTGTGTCCCAAGCCAGGTCGAGGGCCTGGAGGCGACCCGGTTCGATCTCCAGCAGGTATTGCTGCAAGGGCTCGACTCCGACTGTGTATTTGACCTCGAACTCTCTAGGTTTGCCGTCCGGACCATCGGTCTCGATGTAGTACCGTCCGTCGCGGTTAGAGAACCGTGACGTGACCCCTTTGTGGTGGATGTTGGCATCATCGAAATCGCCCAGCACGTTCTCGGGCTGCGGGCGACGCCAAGCCCAATCATGATGCGAGTCGGACCAGTCCCGGAGCTGCTGCTCATGGCAGGTCTTGCATGCCTGCGAAGTGACATGACGCGGCGAACGCTTGTCGCCGTCGTCAGGCTCGGCGACTGCCGCGCTCGCCACGAACAGGAATGTGACCGCACAGGCGCGGATCACATGTAATCCAATGGACCATTTCATCACAACCGACGACAGACGACCGTGTTTCAGTCTGGAAGCATGGAGGCACGCGCTCTTAGCATCGGTCCCGACATGATTTAGTCAAGGGTGCAAGACCTCCAACAACGGAGAGCCGGTCGATCCGGAAGGAGGTTTCGCGCCGACCAACAGCGAGAGTGTCGGTGCGATATCTATCGTTTCGACGGGGCGACTAATTTTCTGGGCGGAGATTCCCATGCCGGCAAAGATGATTGGCACGTAGGTATCATACCGCCATGGCGATCCATGGGTGGCGGCAACCGTGAGTCCGCCGAAATCATTGATGAAGCGATTTGGCTGGAACACCACGTATATGTCGCCGGAGCGATTGGGATCGTAGTTTCTCAATATCGATTGGACGAGCGGCGTGTCTGGGACCTTGCCGGAATTGAGCGCGCTGCTCGACACTGCCAGAGCAACACCGTCGAAGCGGCTCAGTTCATCGACCACCCAATCTTCGACTTCTGCTTGATCGAGGCCCTTCTTGGCGATCACCTCGCGGTTCAGGTAGACGTAGGG
>JAZFYK010000112.1:0-2537 GCA_036443505.1 Gammaproteobacteria bacterium
GCGAAGACGATTAAGACGGTGTAGTGCCAGGATTCCGAGAACATCGATCATTCTCCCCTGGTCTCAGCGTCTTCCCGGGCGATCTGGGTGCCCAGGTACCAGCAGCCGACCAGCCAGACGATGCCCCAGCCGCTGCACCAGACGAAGACGAGTGGCATGCCGAGAACAGGAATCGGTTTGTTCACGGCCCACGTGCCGACGTAGACCATCAGGAAGCAGAACAGGAACCACGCCAGGTAGAGCTTCTCCCACAGCGTTTGGGGCATGAGATGGCTCTTGTATTCGGGCTCTGCCATGGTTTTTCCTCGTGGCCGAAAAGTGGTTGGACGGGGTGAGGTTTCACGGTGTTCTTTTTGGAGAAGCCAGGTACCAGGCCGGGCTTCCTCTTGCCGTGTCACCACGAATCGGTAGACGGGCGTATTCTGCTAAAACAGCCTGCTCAAGTCCACTTTGCCACCGCGGTGTCAGGCGATGACCGGGCAGGTATAGTATCGAAGGTCCGAACACGGGACCGCGGCAACACGCATGAATAAATCGAACTCTGTCCTCGTTTGCCTGGCGCTGACCGCGACCATGTGCGGCGTGACGCCGGCGGCCGCACAGTGGCCCGAACGCCCGATCACTTTGGTTGTCATGTACGGGACAGGCGGCGGTACCGATGTCGTTCTGCGAACGCTTGCCGCCGAGATGTCCGAGTCGATGGGTTGGCGGATCAACGTCATCAACCGGCCGGGGGCGGCCGGCTCGCTGGCGACGAAGTATGTCCTGAACAGGCCTAATGACGGCTACACGCTGCTCGGCTCTTCGAGCTTCGGTAAGTTCGCGCGGATCAGCGGTGACGGTAAATCGCGCTCGTGGTCGGACTGGTATTACATGCAGGCGGGCACGAATCTCGCGAGTTGGTCGGTACGTCCCGATTCGCCGTTCAAGACCTTCGCCGATGTCGTGGCCGCCGCGCGGGCCGATCCCGGCAAAATCACGATCTCGACATCGGGGACGGGCGGTCTCTGGCACGAGATGGCCGCTTCGGTAGCCCAGGCGGCAGGCATCGAGCTCAAATACGTCCCCTATAGCGGCGGCCAGGCGGCCACGCTGGCCGGGCTCAACGGCGAGGTCGACATCGCCGGCGGCGGCGTGCACGAACACATGCAGTTCGTCGATGCCGGGCAGCTCGTCACGCTGCAGCAGACGAGTCCGGAAGACATCGTGACCGACGGCGGCGAAGTGATGCCGACGCTCCTCAATTTTATTCCCGAGATCAGGGATCAGCTACCGCCCAACGGGACCTACGACATCGGCATCCGCCGCGATACGCCGATCGAGATAATTCGTGAGTTGCAGCGCGCGTTCTTGGCGGCGGTCGCTTCGCGGCGGTTCCGCGATATGGTCGAGCAGCGGAACTTCGTCATCGACGTGCTGATCGGCGAAGGAGCCGACCGGCGAGCCGCACAGCTCGAGGTGATATCGGCCGACGCCTTCGAGAGGCTCAATATCCCGGGCGCCAGGACCGCGGAGGTGCTTGGTCTCCCCGAGCCGGTAGATTTCGCCGACTGGTGGCCGCCGCAGGGGTACCAGCCGCTACCGCTTTAACGAGATTGCCGTTAGGAGGGGAGGGTGAGTCCTTCACCGCACAGCTGGGAACGTATCGTCGCTCACGCCGACATGGATGCGTTCTACGCGGCTGTCGAGCAGTTGGACGATCCTGCGCTGCGTGGCCGGCCGATCCTCGTGGGTCTCAAGAGTCGCCGCAGTGTCGTGTTGACGGCGAGCTATGAGGCGCGCCCGTTCGACGTCGGCAGTGCGATGCCGATGGCCCAGGCCGTCAGGCTTTGTCCGGACGCGATCATCGTTCCGCCGCGTTTCGATCGTTACGAGGAAGTGTCCGTATCGATCATGAAAGTCTTCTCCGATTTCTCTCCCGATGTAGAGCCCCTCAGTCTGGACGAAGCATTCCTGGAGATGAGCGGGGCGGAGGACTTCTTCGGGTCGCCGCGATCGATGGGGCGGCGGCTGAAAGAGGCCGTGCTCGAAGCAACGGGTGGCCTGACCGTCTCGGTGGGGCTGTCCGGCACGAAGTACGTGGCGAAAGTGGCCAGCGCGCACCGGAAGCCGGACGGGCTGACCGTCGTTGCACCGGAGGACGCGCGGGCGTGGCTCGCGCCACAATCGATCGCACGTCTCTGGGGCGCGGGCTCGAAAACGCAGGCGAAGCTGCGGGAGTTGGGCTTTAACACGATAGGCGACGTCGCCGCCGCCGACAGAGTGACTCTGGTTGAGACACTCGGGAAGGTCGGAGCGCATTTCTACGACCTCGCGCATGCGCGTGACTCTCGGCCCGTACTGGGCGATCGAGAGTCCAAGAGCATCGGCTCGGAGCGGACGCTACACGAAGATGTCAGGACCAGGGAGGAAATCAGGCCTCACTTGCGGCACTCCGCGGATAAGATCGGCAAGCGTCTGCGGCGAGCCGGCCTCGTTGCGCATGGCGTGCGCGTGAAGCTCAAGACCAGCGACTTTCGTCTCCTGACTCGGCAATG
>JAZFYK010000113.1:0-3857 GCA_036443505.1 Gammaproteobacteria bacterium
TGACTGTTGTCCACGCCGATCGGGCCATTGCGAAAAAAATTCTCCGCGGGGACGAGAATGCTTTTCGCGAGCTATTCGACAGCTTTTTCCCGCGGCTCTATCGCTTCGCGCTCGTCCGGCTCAACGGCGACCGGGAGGAGGCCCACGAGATGGTACAACAGACCTTCTGCAAGGCATTCGAGCGACTCGACTCCTATCGAGGCGAAGCGTCACTCTACGGTTGGATGTGTCAGATCTGCAGAAACACGATTACCGACATGGGCCGGCGACGGCAGAGAGAAAATCGCCGCGTGCCCCTGCTCGAAGAAGACGGCACGATCCAGGGAATCCTAGAGACGCTTGCCGCGCCCGAATCGGAGGAACCGGAGAGCGCGATGTGGCGCCTGGACATGATGCGTCTGATTCAAGCCACGCTGGACAACCTGCCGGGGCATTACGGCGACGTTCTGGAGTGGAAATACGTGGACGGCTTATCCGTTAAGGAAATCGCCGACCAACTGGACGTCGGCCCGAAAGCGGCCGAGTCTCTGCTGACTCGTGCACGCGCCGCGTTTCGTGAGGCCATTGCGGCGATCACGGGCTCGGCTGATGTACTGCCGCGTCCGCTCGAGAGTGCCGTTAAAGGGTAGCAGCATGCAACACGACAACCCAGACGAGACAACCGTGGCCGTCGGCAGTGAAGAACGCGACGTCCTCGGCGAATTGATCCAGGCGGCAGGCCGGCGGCCCACGCCATCGGCGGAGCAGCACGAACAGGTGTTCGCCGCGGCGCACAGCGCCTGGCGGCGGACGATAGTCGCCAGGCAACGTCGACAACGTACTTACGCGGCCGCTGCGACGCTCGCCGCATTGGCGATCGGACTGATTGCGGTCCTGCAACTGCTGCCCGAAGGTCCGATTCCAGCCGTCGCCACGGCGACCGTCGTCCGGGGCGATGCGGCCGTTTTTTCACCCGAGACAGGCATCTGGCAACCATTGGGTGCACCAGGCATTCAGATCGGCCCCGGCAGCCGGGTGCGGACCGAGGCCGATGGGCGTGCGGCCTTCCGGTTGTCTCAGAACACCTCGGTTCGCATCAACACCGATACCGAGCTCGTCTTTGTCTCGGCAGGCGAGCTCGAGCTCATCGCCGGCACGATCTACGTCGACTCCGGCCCGGACGAGGGCGCCGGCACTTTGGAGGTCGCAACCAGTCACGGCGCCATCCGGGATATCGGCACGCAGTTCGAGGTAGCAGCCGTGGAAGGCAGCCTGCGTGTACGCGTGCGTGAGGGTCTCGTGCAACTCTATCGACCGGGGCAGGCCCGTGAACTGGAGGGCGCCGCGGGGGATGAGTTTCAGATCGACTCCGTGGGGATGATTCGACGTAGTCGCTTCTCCCGCTATGATCCGGAGTGGGGCTGGGCTGAGGCGCTGGCAGGACCACCGAATGTCGACGGCTTGCCGGTATTGGAGTTCCTGAACTGGGTCGCTCGGGAGACGGGGCGGCAGATTCGCTACGAGGACCTCGGCGTACAGCTCGCGGCAGGGAGTTCCGTGCTACACGGTAGTGCGCAAAGCCTGACCCCGATGGACGCACTCGAGGTCATGCTCGCCACGACTGATTTCGACTACGCGTTGCTGAGGGACGGCGTGATCGTCATTGGCAGGCGCGGCGTCCCTCGCTAGACCCGAGCGCGCGAACCTGAGAAGGGGGCGTAATATTTGATCGGCGTCACAAAGCACTGTGCTAGATCGTTTGTCCTTAGCCTGGTACTGGTCACACTACTGGGAGGTGGGTCGTTCGTCTCCGCGCAACCGGCCGAGCTGCAGGGCTTAACGGTCGAGCAAGCGCTGCACGAGCTCGAAGCCGAAGGCCTGGAGCTGTTCTACAGCAGCGACCTGATCAGGCCCTGGATGCGGGTTGGCGAACCTCGAACGGCGACCGACCCGCGTCTCGCATTGACGGCGATCCTCGAGCCTCACGACCTGACGACGCGGCCCGGGCCGGGGGATTCCTTACTGATCGTGCGCGTCGCCACAGTCGTGGGGGAACCCCCGCAGACGGGTAGTCTTTTCGGCATCGTCAGCGAGCGATCCCGGCAACGCGCGATCGCCGGGGCGACCGTGACGCTCGAGGGATCCGGCCGGAGCACGATGACCGATTCCGACGGCCGTTTCCTCTTCACCGATCTCGCTGCCAGTGCCTATGCCGTAACCGTTACTCATCCGGTCTTCGCCACCGAAACGTTGGGCGAGATCGACGTATCGACCAGGCAGACGGCCATGACGACCATCGAGCTCGGCATCGCGCCGCCGGCCGCGTTAGAAGAGATCGTCATCGCGGCCAGCCGGTACCAGCTAGCGAGATCGGCGAGCTCTACCCATACGCTGTTGTCGAGCGAGGATCTGGAGTACCTGCCTGACTTCGGGGACGATGCGCTTCGCGCGGTCAGCCGGTTGCCGGGCACGACGACCAACGGCGTCAGCGCCCGCTCCAATGTGCGTGGCGGTGAGGTTGGAGAGACCCTGGTACGGTTCGATAGCCTGCGCCTGTACGAACCCTTCCATCTGAAGGAATTTCAAAGCGTCTTCAGTACCGTCGATCCGCGGGTCGTGAGCTCTATGGACGTCTACACCGGCGGATTCCCGGCCGCGTTCGGCGATCGCATGAGCAGCGTGATCGACGTGGCATCCGTGCGCGCACCCGAGGATCGCTATACCGAAGCCGCCCTGAGCTTCTTCAACACGTCCGTCCTGAGCGCGGGGCGTTTTCGGCGCGGCGACGGCGAGTGGATCGCTTCGATCCGACGCAGCAACCTCGATGTGCTGTACGACGCGTTCAGCGATCAAGCGGGCGAACCACGGTACGTCGACGCTTTCGCGAAGCTCTCTTATAAGATCAACGATGAACTTCGCGTTACCGGCAACTACCTCTACTTCGCCGACGACACCTCGTTGAAGGATCTCGACCTGTCACGGGAGGCCCATGCGGAGGGAGAGGACCGCTATCTCTGGTTACGGCTGGATCACACCCCGAACGCCTCAGTCAGCGGCGCGACACTGATCGCACAGTCCAGGTTCACGAATGACCGCAACGGATTTACTGCCGAGCCGGGCGTCAGCACCGGCACACTCGAAGATCATAGTTCTTTCACGATCGGATCCGTGCAAACCGACTGGACCTGGAAACCCAGCGAGAGACTCTTGTTCCAGTTTGGCGGCAGCTTGAGCCGCGTGGAAGGCCGCTACGACTACCGGGACGAAGTGACATTCGATCTGCTGTTCGACGTGCCGGGCGCCCCGACTGCAACCGATCGAACCCGAGACATTCAGGTCTCGCCCAGCGGTGACCAGTACGCACTCTATGCCAGCGTGCGCTACAGCCCCACTCCGCTACTGGCGGCCGACTTCGGTTTACGCTGGGACAAGCAAACGCTCGACCCGGCGCGAACCGATACCGTGGGACCACGGCTTGGGTTCCGCTACCGGTTGGCCGCGCGCACTTACCTCAGAGGCAGCTGGGGTCGTTTCTACCAATCGCAGGGGATCAATGAGCTACAGGTGAGGGACGGGGTCCAGCAGTTCTTTGCACCGCAACGCTCCGACCATACCGTGATCGGCATCGAGCACGAATTCCCGGGTGGACTCAACCTGCGCGTGGAAGCCTATGACAAGGAGATGGGCACATTGCGGCCCCGCTATGAGAACTTGCTGAACAGCCTGATCCTGCTCCCAGAGTTAAAGCCCGACCGCGTCCGCGTGGCTCCGGTAACCGCGCGTGCGCGAGGTGTCGAGTTGTTCCTGAACCAACGGCTGCAGCAGCCGCTCACCTGGTGGTTCGGCTACAGCTACTCCAGGGTCGAGGACCACATCGC